>CAZUHR010000028.1:0-2460 GCA_964620335.1 uncultured Desulfobacteraceae bacterium | reverse complement strand
TCCATCTGGCTGAAATCGATCAGGTATTTGCCCCTCTGTACCCTGTCCGGGCTTTCAATTTCCAGCCTGATGTTGGGCGAATCCACAAAGACTCCCTTGATTTTCGGGTTATGGCACGCCAGAAATTTGGAATAGATCATGCTGTGGGTCATCACATAAACCTGGCCTTTGTAATGGATATTCGGGATATGTTCCACATCATGAGCCAATGGATCTGTCACAGGACTCAATTGTATCCTTTCAAGATTGAACAGCCCCTCATCGGCCAAAAACTGATGCATTGCCGTAACAAACGTTGTCCTTAGAGCCATAGCTGCATAAAGGGTATCCCCCATCCATTTCCGGTAGTAATATTTGTTTAAATATTCCTCAAAGCTCGAACCGGCCTGTTGCAATGCTGCCTGAAAACCGAAGAGGCTCTGGCCAATAATGGACATGGTCTCATTTTTCATGATTGTCTTGTCTCCTTGTTGATTGGTTGAATCTACGCATCAATCTGTGTGGACTCACCAATCAAAATTACAGTTTTGGCAAATATCTCTCAAGCTCGAACAGGCTTACATGGGTCCTGTAATGATCCCACTCGATTTTTTTGTTCTCAATAAATTTTCCAAAAATATGATCACCCAGGATTTTTCTTACCAACTCGCTTTTCTCCGCTTCTATAATGGCCGCATAGAGATTCCCCGGAAGATCCGTAATCCCGTGGGCCTTTCTCTCGGCCGGGTTCATCTCAAAGATATCTTCTTCGATAGGCTCCGGCAGCTCATATTTCTTTTCAATCCCTTCCAGTCCGGCACCCAACATCACGGCAAAGGCAAGATAAGGGTTACATGCAGGATCAGGAGAGCGAAACTCCATCCGCGTAGCGCCTTCTTTTCCCGGCTTATACATGGGCACACGCACCATGGCAGATCGGTTTCTTCTAGCCCACGACACATACACGGGCGCTTCATATCCCGGCACCAATCTCTTATACGAATTCACCCACTGGTTGGTCACTGCCGCTATCTCCGGCGCATGACGCATTACACCTGCGATATAGTGTTTGGCAATCTCCGAAAGGTTGTATTTGTCGTCAGGATCATAAAAGGCATTTCTGTCACCTTTAAAAAGCGACTGATGAACATGCATACCGCTTCCGTTCTGTCCAAAAATTGGTTTTGGCATAAACGTCGCATAGATTTCAAATTTCAACGCTATCTCTTTAACCACCAGCCTGTATGTCATGGTCTTGTCTGCCATCTTCAGACCCTCGTCATAGCGAAGGTCAATCTCGTGCTGGCTGGGTGCAACCTCATGGTGGCTATATTCTACCTGAATGCCCATATCCTGCAGGGCAAAGATGGTTTCTCTTCTCAGTATGCCGCCCATATCTAAAGGTCGAGAGTCAAAATACCCGCCTGAATCTATTGTATCGGTGGATTTATTATTCTTGAAATAGAAATATTCCAGTTCGGGTCCGAGATAAAAGGTATAGCCCTGTTCGGCCACTTTATTCAATAGTCGCTTGAATATATATCTGGGATCCCCTTCATAGGGTGACCCGTCAGGGTTTAAGATATCGCAGAACATCCTGGCCACAGGACGTTCCGTACCTCTCCAAGGGACAAACTGGAATGTAGTCGGATCAGGCTTGGCGATCATATCGCTCTCATGGATCCTTGCAAAACCCTCTATGGAGGACCCGTCAAATCCCATGCCTTCGGTAAGGCCCTCTTCCAGTTCCGAGGGTGTGATTGCAAAACTCTTAAGGACTCCCAGTACATCGGTAAACCAGAATTGAATAAAGCTTACATCCTTTTCCTTTACAATTTTTCTCACATCGTCTTCATTCTGGCAATTCATCTTGTTACCTCCTGTTGGAAAAAATTTGCTGTCCAAACCATTCTGGCCTGTCTTCTGAAAAAATAGCAATGATGATGCCAAACACAGCAAACAGGTGATTCAAACATTTTTTCAGCTAGTTATATCACCAAATGACAAAAAAAAAGAAAATAGGCATTACAAAAATGTACCATTAGCACACAATTTGATACAAAAATGTAGTTTATTTCATCCGTAGAACTGCTAATTACGTCCCAAGGGGGCCTCACATTTATACCATATCACAGGTCTTTTAGCTTTTCTCTTTTTCCCGAGCAACTATTGCTAGAGCGGCCAAGACAATTTCAAAAGTAAAAACTGGCAGGTACAAAATTCACCTGACTCTACAATCCAATATACTTCCTATATTGGCTTAATTGTTGCAACAAAATTTTTGATGAAGAAGAAAACTGCTGTCACCGGAAAGGTGCTTGAGGAGAATCAAATGGAGAACCTTGTAGCCGTTGAAGGGGTCAAAAAGACGATCTTTGGAGTTGGCGCAGTTAATCAGATCATATTCGAATGTCAGTCGCTCGGAACATCCAGGGCGCTTCTGGTTGTAGATCGTGCCCTGTCTGAAACAAAAATATGCAC
>CAZUHR010000027.1:0-17664 GCA_964620335.1 uncultured Desulfobacteraceae bacterium | reverse complement strand
ATGGGGTGTTGGATTGCAATAGTCTTATGAAAGCGATTTTATTATTAAAAAGATGATGAGAAAAGGTTATGCCCGATACTAACCATGGAACTCCGACCCCGGATCCGACCAAAGGCAAAGTGGGAACAGTTATGGTGGTCGGTGCCGGCATCAGTGGAATACAGGCCGCATTGGACGTTGCCAATTCCGGCTTCAAGGTCTATCTGATAGAAAAGGGACCGGCTATAGGCGGCAAGATGTCTCAATTGGACAAGACCTTTCCCACTAACGATTGTTCCATGTGTATCCTGTCTCCCAAGTTTATTGAATGCTCTACAAACCCCAACATATCCATAATAACCGGCGCCCAGATTGATCGTATCGAAGGTGAGGCAGGCAATTTCCAGATCACATTGCTTCAGGAACCCCGGTACGTTGATATGGAAAAATGTACCGGCTGTGGAACGTGTTCGGAGTATTGTCCTGTGAACATCCTTGATGTCTACAATGAAAACCTGGGCACTCTAAAATGCATCCATGTCTCTTTTCCACAGGCAGTACCTGCCGTCTCGATAGTTGACCCTTCCCAGTGCCTTTTTCTTCTCAGAGAGGAATGCCAGATTTGTGTGCCGACCTGCTCGAATAAGGCCATAGACCTCCATCAGCAAGAGGCTAGGCTCAAAATTGATGTCGGCAGTATCATTTTGGCCCCGGGCTATGAGACATTTAAGCCTGAATTACAGAGCCAATATGGTTACCAGAGGTTAATCAATGTTGCTACCAGCCTTGAATTCGAGCGTTTGCTGAGTGCGTCCGGGCCTCACGGCGGGGAGTTATTACGCCCTTCGGACAAGAAGCCGCCCAAAAAGATAGCCTGGATTCAATGCGTCGGTTCCCGAGACCTTACGGCCGGTAACACCTACTGCTCTGCGGTATGTTGTATGTACGCGATAAAACAGGTGCTCTTGTCCAAGGAACAAGAGCCTCAACTTGAGGCTGTAATATTCCATAATGATATCCGCGCTTACGGTAAGGGGTTTGAACGATATTATGAGAGGGCAAAAAATACCCCTGGTGTCCGGTTTATATGGAGCAAGGTTTCAATTATAAGGGAAATGCCGGAGACTAAGAATGTAGTGCTCAGGTATCGCGTCAACGGTAACAAGGTGAATGAAGAAGAATTTGACCTGGCAGTCCTTTGCGTTGGCCTGACTTCCCCTTCCAGTAACAGGCAGCTGGCGGATAAACTGTCTATTAAAACTAATCCTTCCGGATTTTGCGAAAGTTCCGTTTTCTCACCCATTGAGACCAATAAGCCAGGTATATATACCTGCGGTGTCTTTAACGGCCCTATGGATATCCCTGATTCAGTGACTATGGCAAGTGGCGCCGCATCCTTTGCCTCCCAGTTCCTCTCGGATCAGCGAGGGACATTAATCAAGGAAAAGGTATACCCTGCCGAGCGGGATGTCAGTGGAGAACCACCGAGGGTAGGCGTCTTTGTCTGTGACTGCGGCACTAACATCGCCAAAGTTGTGAATGTGAAAAGGGTTGTGGAATATGCCAAACGCATGAGAGGGGTCAAATATTCCGTCGAGGAGACCTTCAGCTGCTCGGTGGATTCCATCACCCATATGGTGGAAACCATTAAGACACAGGGATTGAACCGGGTGGTGGTCGCTGCCTGCACGCCTAGAACCCATGAGCCCGTATTTCAGGATGCGCTCAGAGAGGCGGGCCTGAATCCCTATTTACTTGAGTTTTGCAATATCCGCGAGCAGTGTGCTCTTGTCCACATGAACGACAAGGAAAAGGCGACCCAGAAGGCCATGGACCTGGTGCGAATGTCAGTGGGCAGGGCCACCCTTCTCGAACCTCTATCCCAGGTTTCTTACGGAGTGACCCGCGCCGCCCTCGTTATCGGGGGAGGGATTTCGGGTATGGTCAGTGCCCTTGCCTTGGCTCGTCAGGGGATCAAGGTCCACCTGATTGAAAAAAGTGAAGAGCTTGGGGGAATTGCCCGAAGGATCCCCGAGACCTTGGAAGGGGGCGATGTCCTGGCCTTTATTGGAGATTTGATCAGTCAAGTCTATAAACATCTTTTCATACAGGTCCATACCGAGGCTGAACTGGTAGAATTTTCCGGATATGTGGGGAACTTTTCATCCAAAGTAAAAGCGGGCAAATCAGGGACCATAAAGGACATCGCGCATGGGATCACCATCGTGGCCACGGGCGCGGAGGAATTCAAACCCAGAGAATACCTCTACGGTGAAGGTTACAGGGTCATGACCCTTCTGGATCTGGATCACGAGATTAAGAATAATCGCGAAAAATTCAGGTCCTGTAATACCATGGTCTTTATCCAATGCGTGGGATGCAGAGACAATGAGCGGCCCTATTGCAGCAGGGTGTGTTGCTCTCACTCGATCATGAATGCCCTGAAGTTGAAGCGGATCAACCCGGAAATGGACATCTATGTCCTTTACCGTGATATGAGAACCTATGGGTTCAAGGAGGATTACTATCGGAAGGCATCGGATCAGGGGGTCATTTTCACCCGCTATGATGTGGATAACAAGCCCGAGGTACAGGCCGTGGAAGAGGCCGGCCAGTCTATTTTGCGGGTAACGGTGACCGAGCCTATCCTGGGACAGCCACTTATGATTGATGCCGATGTGGTCTGCTTGGCGGCCGGTTTAGTACCGCCGGTGGAAAATAAGGCGTTGTCTCAAATGCTTAAGGTGTCCTTGAATGAGGATGGCTTCTTTATGGAGGCCCACATGAAACTTCGTCCCGTTGATTTTACAACGGAAGGCATCTTTATGTGCGGAACCGCACACAGTCCCAAGTTTATTGACGAGAGCATTGCGCAAGCCCAGGCTGCTGCATCGAGGGCTATGGGCATATTGGCCCAGGAGGAGTTAAAGGCCGGGGGATCGGTGTGTTCTGTCAACGTCTTGAAATGTACCGGATGTGGCATGTGCGAGGCGGTCTGCCCCTTTAACGCCATAGCGGTGGATCCGGAGGAGAGAGTGGCAAAGGTGAATCAGGCCCTTTGTAAAGGATGTGGCGTTTGTGCTTCCTCTTGCCGTAGCGGGGCCCTGGATGTGAATGGCGTCAATGATGAACAAACCCTGACACTAATTCGGGCTATTATATAATCTCAGGATGTGAGATATGACTGAATCTGAAAAGTGGGAACCAAAGATTGTCGCTTTCTTATGCAATTGGTGTAGCTATGCCGGAGCTGATCTGGCCGGCACGAGCAGAATACAGTATCCGCATAACATCAGGATCATTCGGGTGCCTTGTTCGGGGCGGATCAATCCTTTCTTTATCCTTGCAAGTCTTCAGGCGGGGATTGACGGCGTTCTAGTCAGCGGGTGTCACCCGGGAGAGTGCCATTATCTGACGGGCAACTACAGTGCGAGAAGGAAGTTCGCCCTCCTGAAGAACCTTTTGGAGTTTATCGGCCTCGAGGAAGAGCGAGTCCATTTCACATGGGTTTCCGCATCTGAGGGGACGAGATTTGGTAATGTCATAGAAAAGATGACCGAAAAGGTGAAGGCCTTGGGACCGGCCGTCAAGTTAGTTAAAAATCCGGAGTGAAGTCTGACAGATGCATGTATTAACGAATGAGATAAGAAGAATCGCCAGGGATTTGCTCAAAAGCAAAGAGGTTGACCTCGTCATCGGGTTCGAACAGGGCACTATGCATTTGCGCAGTACGCCCTGTTTCGTGAGAGATGCGGCTGACGCTGATAGACTGGTATGGGATGACTTTTGCCAGAACAATCTGGCTGCTTATGTGGCCAAGAGAGAAGGAAGTACGGCTATCGTGGCAAAAGGCTGTGACACTAGGGCCTTAGTGGAGCTGATCAAGGAAAACCGGATTTCAAGAGAGCAATTGGTGATCATCGGGGTCCCCTGTGAGGGGATGGTTGACAGTGCCCGGATTGAGACTGAACTGGATCACGGTGCGATACGGGAAGTCTTTAAAGAAAACGGAGAGCTTGTTGTAAAGGGCATCAATTCTGAGAGGAGGTTCAACCGGGAGGCTTTTCTTTATGAATCATGCAAGCGCTGCCGCCAAAGGAACCCGGTGATTTACGATAAACTGGTTGGATCCGAAGTGAAGACATCCGGGGATGACTCCTTTCAGGACATCGAAGCCTTTGAAGACCTTCCCACTGAGGAGCGATGGACCTATTTTTCCAAGGAAATGGATAAATGCATTCGGTGTTATGCCTGCCGGAATGCATGCCCCCTTTGCTATTGCCAGGAGTGTTTTGTGGACTTCTCAAGTCCCCAGTGGATCGGAAAGTCCGTTGATCTGAGTGATACGGGCCTGTTTCACCTCATGCGTGCCTTTCATTTGGCAGGGCGCTGTGTGGAATGCGGTGCCTGTGAGAGGGCCTGCCCAATAGGAGTTGATATCGGAAAGTTGAACCGAAAGCTTTGCAAGGATGTCCGGGAACTGTTCGGTTATAGGGCCGGAACGAGCCTTGAAGAAGTCGCTCCCTTATCGACATATCGCCTGGATGACCCTGAAAATTTCATGTTCGAACTTTAATAAAGGGTTGCCGGATAGTAACTTTGAAAACCAAGACCATAAAAAAGAAAAATATTCCGGGATTTCTTGACCGCCTGATCAAGGAATGCACTGTGTACGCTCCGGTAAAAAGGGATGACAATGTTTTTTTTGATACCATCCAATCGGGTGGGGAGGCCTTCTTGGAATATCAAAATTCCAAAGTGCCTCCGAAAAATATACTCCTTCCCCAAACAGAGACGCTGTTTCAATATAGTCAGAAGGAGGGATCTGTGGATGTCCGTGTCCCTTCCGATGACCGAGAAGAACAGGTCATCTTCGGCCTCCGACCCTGTGATGCAAAGGGCTTTTTGCTCCTGGACAGGGTCTTTGGAGGTGACCGGCCGGATCCCTATTATAAAAGCCGGCGGGCGAAGACGGTCCTTGTGAGTATGGGGTGCACTGAACCGGGGTGCTCCTGCTTTTGCTTGTCCCTAGGGGGCGGCCCCGTGTCTGCGGATGGCTCTGATATTTTATTGATAGATATTGGGGATGAGTATGTCATGCAGGTTTACAGCGACAAGGGGACGAGTCTCCTTGAAGGCAAAGGATTGGACGATGCCGAGGAGGACAAGCTGAAGATAGCCGCAGAGTCGGTAAAAAAGGCGGAAGACCATATGGGACCGGGATTGGAAATAGGGGGATTAAAGGAACGCTTGGATGAGGTGTTCGATGATCCGGTATGGGTGTCTTTAACTGAGAAATGCCTTGGCTGCGGAGTATGCACGTATCTTTGCCCGACATGCTATTGTTTTGATATGTGCGATGAGTCGTTTGTTGCGGATGGGAAGCGGATTCGTGTCTGGGATTCCTGCCAATTTCCCCTCTTCACGCTCCAGGCTTCCGGATTCAACCCCAGATCTACGGTGAAGGAGAGATACAGGCAGAGGATTATGCACAAATTCAGCTATCTTCTTGATGACCAAGATATGTTAGGCTGTGTTGGCTGCGGTCGATGTGTAAAAGAATGCCCGGTCAATCTGGATATCCGGCAGGTACTAACGGCTTTATCGAAGGTGGATTCAAGAGAATGAACAATCCGTATATTCCATTCCCTGTTAGAATAAAGGATGCCCTCGTGGAGACCGAGGATCAAAACATTAAAACCTTTTCCCTATCATTTGTGAACAAGGAGGATGAAACCAATTTTAGGTATACACCCGGACAGTTTGCTGAACTGACAGTCTTTGGTAAAGGAGAGGCGCCCTTTGGCATGGCCTCCTCTCCCACACAGCCCGGGGGCCTTGAATTCAGCGTAAGCAAGGTCGGGGTCGTCACCAGCGCTTTGCATAATATGGAGGTGGGAGAGATTATAGGCGTCAGGGGCCCTTTAGGGAATGGCTATCCTTTGGAAACACTAAAGGATAAAAACATCGTTCTGATAGGCGGTGGTTTCGGCTTTTCAACTTTGAGGTCGCTGACCAATTTTGTGATAGATGAATCAAACAGGTCCCGCTTTAGAGATATTACCGTCATCTATGGTGCCAGGCGGCCCGGTTTCTTGCTTTATAAAGGCGACCTTGAAAGATGGCATGAGCGATCCGACATCCGGTTGCATCTTACTGTTGATCAGGCGGAGAATGGGTGGAAAGGACTGGTTGGTTTCGTTCCCGCAATCACCAAAGAGATAGCACCCAGTAGGGAAAATGCCTTCGGCCTGGTATGCGGACCGCCGGCCATGATCAAATATACCTTGCCCGTGCTCAGGGAGCTCGGATTCCCTGATGATAGGATCCTGCTCTCACTGGAGATGAAGATGAAATGCGGCATAGGCATGTGTGGCCGATGTAACGTTGGAAGTAAATATGTGTGCAGGGACGGTCCTGTTTTCAGCTATGCCGAGTTAAAAAATTTGACATCTGATCATGCCTTTTAGTTAGGCCGGTCAGACGTTAAGCACATAGGTTCCATAATTGAGATCTTCTTCTATCCTTTGGAATAATGACGGATCGGATTATGGAGCTCCGATTTGAGCGATCATTAGAGTCGAACTGATAAACCGATTTTTAGGGAGTAGAAAGGGGACACATGTTTGGCTGGAAGGGAAAGATTCTGAGAATAGACCTTACGCGGGGAAACTGTTCCGTTGAGGATCTGCCTTACGATTTGATGAGGGACTATATTGGGGGTCGAGGTGCGGGAGCTAAGATACTGTTCGATGAAATTGACCCGCGGATTGATCCGCTTGGCCCTGATAATAAATTGATCTTCGCGACAGGTCCTCTTACCGGATCAGGGGTTCCCTCAGGAGGAAGATTTGTAGCCATCTCTAAATCACCCTTGACCGGGGCTATCGCCAATCCGAATAGTGGCGGTTACTTTGGTGTCAATCTGAAGTATGCCGGCTATGACATTCTTATTATTGAGGGAAAATCGCCTGAACCCGTATACATTTCCATCTTTAATGATCAGGTTGAAATTAAGCCGGCAGGGCATCTCTGGGGTAAATGGGCTACTGAGACCGAGAACACCATCCGGGCCGAGACGGGAGGGAACGGCGACGCCTGGGGAAAAGACATCATGAGCGTGGCCCTAATCGGTCCGGCAGGTGAAAATTTAGTTAAGTTCGCCAGTATCATGTCTGATGGCGGCAGGGCACTGGGGCGTTCCGGCTTAGGCGCCGTCATGGGCTCCAAAAATCTAAAGAGCATTGTGGTAAAGGGAAGCCGAGAAGTGAGAGTCGCCCATGTGGAGGATTTCAAAAAGGCAGTGACTGATTTTCTCAAAGAGGCAACAGAGAACGGTCAGATTTCACAAAGGGCCATGTGGGGAACCTGGATCCTCATCGGGCGAGCGCAAAAATCACGCACCTTGTCTACCCTAAACTTTAAACAAACCTACTTCGAGGAATTTATCGAATACGAGGACCCGGCTGTAATACGTGATAGAATTTGGGTCAGGGATGAGGGGTGCTTTAGCTGTCCCTTCAGTTGCAGTAAGAGGAGCCGGGTATCCGACCCGGCCTACCCTGAAACGGCAAAGGGCCCGGAATATGAAACTTTGGCCCTTTTGGGGGCCAACTGCGGCATTGGCGACCTATATGAAATTTGTAAAGCGAACTGTCTCTGCAACGAGCTTGGGATGGACACGATTACAGCCGGTGCCACTATCTCCTGTGCCATGGAGTTCTTTGAAAAGGGCTATCTGACCGAGAAGGAAATAGGATATCGCCTCAACTTCGGCAATGCCGAAGATACACTTGAACTCCTAAAAAAGACCGCTTTGCGCCAAGATTTTGGAGATCTGCTGGCTGAGGGAGGATACTCAGTGGCAGGGAATTATGGACATCCGGAGCTCTTCATGGGAGTCAAGAAGCAAGGGATGCCTGCCTGGCATCCTCAGGGCCGTTCTCCGGGCTTAGAAACCATCGGGCTTCAGTATGCCACCAGTAATATCGGCGCCTGTCATACTAAATCGGTGATGCCTTTCCACGCAAAATCTTCCGAGATTAAGCCCCTTGTACAGTGGACTAAGCATTATCAAGATCACGTCGCCGTAGTTGATACCGGCGTTCTTTGCTGGATTATTTACCACGGACCGATGTGGGAAGACAGATTGGGCCCATGGTTGCAGCTTGTGACCGGCATCGAATACACCCAGGAAGAACTACTGTTGATAGGCGAGAGGATCTGGAACTTGGAACGTCTATTCAACCTGGGTGCCGGATTAAGCGCCAAAGATGACAGTTTGCCTCAAAGAATGCTTACCGAGGCCCCGCCTGAAGGGCGTGTGGTCAATCTTGCCCAGATGTTAGATGAATACTACCGCATCCGAGGCTGGGATGAGAAGGGTATCCCGAAATCGAAAAAGCTAGATCAATTGGGATTGATTAAGGAAGGGACAAAAGTGATATGAGGATAAAGATAGATCATACGAGGTGTACCGGCTGCAAGCTCTGTGAAGTGGCCTGCTCTCTGCATCATACGGAATCGGCAAACCCTTGGAGATCGAGAATAAGGGTGTTTGTAAGTGAAGAATTCTGTGTCCCGGTTATAGCAGGCCCTTACACCGAGGCGGCGTGCAATTCAAAGGGCATTGTTTTTGTCGAGGGTCGGGAAGTTGATGAGTGTATAGTCTGCCGGGCCTCCTGCCCTGCAAAATCCGTGTTTAAAGAGCCTGATACCGCCATCCCTTTAAAATGCGATTTTTGTGGTGAGCCCCCTGATCCCCAGTGTGTTCGTTGGTGTGCTGCAGATGCCTTGTCTCTTGTTGGAGAGTAAGCATGCGGTGTCCCGTGTTCTAGAACGTCTCCCGGTCTTATCCGTAAGATAGGTTCTTCTGCCTTTTTCAAAGTATCAAGTTGCAATAGTCCTGAAACGACTTCATCTGAGCGGTCACGGCAGGCTGAGTAATGAATTGGTTTATTTTTTACCCGTGAAAATCCGTGTTTAACGTAAATATCACTTGTGCATCTTATGGCATTGCGGCAGTTATACCGCCCAATTTATCGAGAAGCCGAAGAAAGGCCCAAGCTGCCGGGGATAAAAACTTTCGTTCTACATAGATGATCCTTAGCTCCATAGTTGGTTGACCCTCCAATATGCGAATAGACTTGAGAGTCTTAGCCTGCAATTCCTCCCGGACTGCGTAGTCGATGATGAAACTAACGCCGTCTCCCTGTTTAACCAGTTCTTTGATAATATCGAGACTCACCGCTTCTAATATAATATTAGGTGTGACATTAAAGCTTTGGAAATATTTTAATACCACCTGTCTCGTTGCGGAGCCTTCCCTGGGCAAGATCAGGGGAAGATTTGGGATCTGGGTGACACTTATCTCGTCTGTGATAGGATGCTGGCTACTTGGTGAAGCTACTAACATTACCTCATGATTTCCGCGTATCTTAAATTTTAATTTATTATTCCCCGGCATATATTGTCCGACCATAGCAATTTCAATTTTTTTATTAAGCACACCTTCAATCATCTCAGCAGTCGTTCCTTGATCAAGAACAATTTTTATACCCGGATACTCCTTTTTAAAAATAGGGAGCAGACGAGGCATGATGTATTTAGCCGGTGTTTGTGCACATCCCAGCCTTAGCAAGCCCGTTTTAGCTCTGGATAACTCTTCAACAAAATCTTCCATATCCATAATTTGTCCAAAGATCTTTTCGGACCTTTTAAAAATTTCAGAACCTATTTGTGTGAGCCGAATCGAATTTCCCTCGCGATAAGTGAGCTTTAGCTCTAAGGTCTCCTCGAGGTTCTTAATTTGTATGCATACTGCAGACGGTGTGACCATCAACCTTTGAGCGGCAGAGGTAATGCTCTTAAATTTGGCTGCATTATAGAATGATCTTAACTGATTAATATTCAAAAACATATTATCCTACCCAAGCAATTAAATAAAATTAAATTGCTTTTTAATATTATTGAATTGATTTGTCAATTTTATTTGTTTAGCATTAATACAATTTTGACTTTTAGAATATCAAGATTGAAAAGTATTAAAGAGATATCATAACCTTGCAACAAGGATTCTGCGCTTTACAAACCGATAAAGGAACAATAACAAATACTAAAAGATAAGGAGAAAGAAATGGTAACAGTTATATATGAGTACGATGTCCCGGTTGAAAAACAGGCCGAGTACGTTAAGGCGACCAAAGAAAAAATCAAACCTTTCTGGGAATCCGTCGGTTGCAATGCCTACGATATTTGGCAAGTGGCGGAGAGCGAGACCAAATTTGTCAAGACAATGCTTTTTGAAGACATTTCTTCGATGAAGGAAATCGTGGCTAATGAGGAGGCGGAGACTTTCATTAAACTCTATTACACATTCGCTGAAAATGTCTCCAAAAAGGTTTGTGCAAAAAAGACATAAAGGCTATTGCCCAAAGACCCGGATGCAGCTTTCATCTTTCTCGCTTGCGATGAAAGTGATTTCATTAACCTATTCAGGCCCTGGTTTTAATGGTGGTCGGTATATAAACAGAAACGCCCGGTTCTCATCCTTCCTACTAGGCCTTAGCGGTCTATTTGAACAATGTGAGTCAATTACCACCCTTAAAAGGGGTGGCTTGATTGTGACCCTATAAAGGTCAAATTACTACTTCCATAACTTGAGTCTATCAATGATTCTATCTTTATGCAATTGCCACTTCATATGCTTTCTGATTTATCCCTCGTCCAAGACTATTGTGTTGGCACAATATCCTTTTGCCAAAAAATGCCCGCCCCGGCATCACCTCTTTAGCACCAAATTAATATCGAATATCTTCCCAAACAACCGCTCGATTATTTCAGGAACTGATCTTCCAACTTTTCCCTTCAATATTTTGAATTCATACTTGGAACACCATACAATATGGCGTTTGCAACCCAATACTGCGTGTGCTAAACCCTTAAAATCTTTCATTAAATACCTCCTTATGATTTTCAGGTTCACCACCCGTCATCTTAAGGAGGTATTTTTATTTGTTAATGCACTATCTGACCCGCAAAGCAAAGCTTGGACCATCAGTTAAACTGATGGTTTATGGTATTAATTAAGAGCACTGAAATTTTAACGCATACGACAATAATTCACAGATTGGTTGAAAAGAAGACTCTATGTCTAAAAAGACAGATGTTCTGATCATCGGCGGCGGAGTTGCCGGGACTTCTATTGCTCGTGAGCTATCCAGGTATGAAGTGGATGCAATTCTGGTTGAGAAGGAAGCGGACGTGGGTTGGGGGCAGACCAAAGCAAGTTGGGCTATCTGCCATCCCGGAGCCAGATGGGCACCTGGAACGCTGGCACAGAAATTGATCGGCGAGAGCCATCAAATTTTAGACCAAATCATTGATGAACTCGACATCAAATTCAAGAGATTGGGTGAATTGATTTTGGCCTTCAATGAAGAGGATCTTGGGTGCCTCAAAATAATGAAGAAACAGGGAGAGCGCATAAAGGTTGAACGGCTTGAAATTATAGGCAAAACAGAAATTAAGCGTCTGGAACCGAATGCCAACTCCTCTGCTATTGCTGCGCTGTACATGCCGACCGCCGGCCAGTTCAACCCCCATGAACTGGTATTTGCCTTTTATGAGAATGCCCGGGATAACGGGGTGGATATGCTATTATGTACTGAAGTGACAGGGATAATTCCGGAGAAAGACAAATTTATAGTAGAGACCAACCGAGACGAAATTCAGGCGGCCTACATAGTTAATGCGGCGGGCCTGTTCGCTGAGGAGGTTGCCAAAATGGCGGGAGGGGTTGATTTCAAGGTTACCCATCCTACAAAAACTTCATGTTTGATTCTTGATAAATGCATAGGGGATGTGGTTGGACACATTGTAACCGGAATGGTTGATCCAAATAAATTTACCAGCTTCAAATTGGTCATGCCTACTTTTGACAAAAACCTCTTGCTTTATACATCTATTCCCGAACCTACAAAAGGAATTAATGACCGGGCGGTAGAAAATAGAATCTTTGATTTGACCCTTGAGAGTGCCAGATTACTGGTTCCGGATATAGATTTTGAGAGATATATCATCACGTCCTTCTCAGGCCCGGCGGCACGTACTGAACATGGCGATTTCATTATCAAGGCCCATGAAAAACATCCCACCTTTATCAATGTGGCTATACCCCCTCCGGGCATCACCTGCTCATCGGTGATTGGCAAACGGGTGGCTGAAATTCTCCAAAAGGCAGGCTTAAGTCTCATTGAGAAATCAAATTTCAACCCTTATCGCAAAGGCATAAAATCTCTCCAGAGGTCATCTCCGATGCAGATTAGAGAACTGGTCAGGCAGGACCCGCGTTATGGCCGTATTGTCTGCCATTGTGAAAAGGTGACCGAAGGAGAGATTGTTGAGGCCATTAACAGAGGCGCGACTACCCTGGACGGGGTCAAATTCCGAACAAGGGCGGGTATGGGGAGATGTCAAACAAACTATTGCGGCCCTGAGGTTACAGGTATTTTGGCAAGAGAACTGGGTCAACCTTTTGATAGCATTACCAAGAAGGGGCGTGGTTCCAATTACATCAACCATAAAGGATCATGATCAGCATGGCTAATGAAAGCTCTGTTCCTGTTGATGTTGCCATAGTCGGAGGGGGCCCGGCCGGCATTTCCGCCGGTTTGGAGCTGTCAAAACTGTCAACATTGAACGTCGCCCTTTTTGAAAGAGACGAGGAACTGGGGGGTATTCCCAGGAGCTGTCATATCTTCTTTGGAATGCGTGATCGAAAACGCATGTATACGGGACCGGCATATGCGCGAGAATTGGAGGGAGTGATTCGAAAGACATCGGTGCAAATCCATACAGGGACAACAGTTCTTAATATCGTTCCTGGAGGTCCTGGTGAGGCACATCGCCTAGATGTTTTATCTCCAAAGGGATTGAAATCCTATGAAAGCCGATTCATCCTTTTGGCCACCGGCTGTTTCGAGAGCTCCCGCCAGGCGAGACGCATCCCTGGCACACGTCCTGCAGGAATTTTTACCACGGGGACCTTACAGCAACTGGTCAATCTCCGTCATTTGCGACCCGGTAAGCGAGCTCTTATTTTTGGGAGCGAGCATGTGGCCCTTTCCAGCATTTTGACCCTCAGACGTGCCGGTGTATCCATTATCGGAATGGTTGAAGAGTACCCGGAACTTCAGACCTATACTTACCCGGCGGATGCCATGAGACGTTTTTTCGGCTTTCCGATATATAAGGAAACGTCGCTTAGAACAATCCTGGGAAATGAGAGGGTAGAGGGGGTTGAGTTGGTCAGTAGAAAAGGTGAAAAGGTATTCCGGCTGGATTGTGACATGGTCATTATCACGGGAAAATTCCGGCCTGAATCATCATTGATCGATAACACCCCTATTGAATTTGATTCGTCGACTTCAGGTCCAACTGTTAGCATGGATCTAATGGTCTCTGTACCAAATATCTATGCTGCTGGGAATGTGCTGAGAGGGGCAGACATGCATGATTTGTGCGCACTTGAAGGAAAGATTGCCGCTCGCAATATTATCAGGAACTGGAAATGTAATGGGGCCGGCGTCGGTCAACCTATCTTTATCAGAGCTGAGCGCCCGATTCGATACATAGTCCCGCAGCGGATTTCGCCGAGCAAAATACGTAAGCGTCTTTTTTACAAGCTGTTTCCCTGGCCGGCAATTCAAGTGGAACGGACTCTGAAAAATCCGGCCATAGAAGCATGGTCCGGCAACAAGAAAATCTGGGGGGGGTCTTTTCGAAGATTGATCGCAAACAACCGCTACCCTCTTCCGGTTGAGAAATTTGACTGGCGGCGCGTTGATTCTGAGCAGGGGGTTACCCTCAGAATCAAACCCGCAAAGCCATGAACTTCGTGTATTTGGCGGCCTGAAAAAAGATCCTGAGTTGTTTTTGATTGATCATAATTGCAAGATACCTATTCCAAAGAAATTTTGCTGTAAAAGGAGGTGAGATAGAGATGTAGGAGTTTTCATATAAGCATTTAAAACAGATCGGTTTCTTTAAAAGAGAAAGGGGGACATTATGACAAAGGAGAAAAGGTTTGCAAGTCCGTTCGACATTGAGACCCCTCCAGGCGCTGAGGGGTGGGAGAGTATGTATCCGTATCATACATTATTTAGCGAAGAGAGAAGGGAATACGACGAGGGCCAGCTATGGTTCCAGGACAAGGTACATTTTCCGACCGTGCTAACACCCTGGGAGAATTATAACAACCCGATTTGGCACTATGATCTGTCTTCACGCGCAAGCCGAGTCTTCTGCATCCCTCCGGCCAATGGGATCAGTCACCGGCTATTAAACGGCTACCTCTACCTATCCTCCAATGCGGTTACCGACCCTAAGGTGATGGAGGAAAGGGCACCTCTTTTCATGAAGAGGACTGGCTATTTTTACGAGCATTGGGACGAACTCTTTGAGCAATGGATAAGCAAGGCCACGGCAATACTTGACGAATTAGGTGCCATGGAGTTTAAGGATTTGCCTCTTTATGAAGATGAATCCGTGGCCACAGAAGAAAAATTCGGCAGCGGCACTATTTTGCTGGAGACCTACGACAGATTTAAACGGCTGTGGTGGGAAATGTGGGAGCTTCATCACCACCCCTTGACCCTTACGTACTTAGCCTATGTGACGTTTTATGATTTCTGTACCAAGGCATTCCCCGACATATCTGCCAATGTGATAGCGAAGATGGTCGCCGGCGCTCCAGGATTAGACATGTTCAAGCCCCAGGAGGAATTGGTAAAGCTTAGCAAGTCGGCTATCAATCTCGGTGTTGCTGATATATTGAAAGAAGGACTGAAACTGGATGACACCATCTCCAAGCTCGAGGAGTCAGATTCCGGCAAGACGTGGCTCGAGGAATTGGAAAAGGCTAAGGAACCCTGGTTCTGGGTCTCCACGGGCACAGGCTTTTATGCCTCCGAGAGTACCTGGATGGATGACCTATCAATCCCTTTTGGCTATATGAGGGATTATATAGAAAACCTGGAAAAAGGAAAGCCTATCGAGAGGGATGTAGAAAGCATCATCGCGGAGAGAGATCGAATAACGGAAGAATATCTTGCTTTGCTGCCAACCGATGAGGATAAGAAGGGCTTTAACCAGGTTCTGGAAGTAACAAGAAAGTCTTATCCATTTGCTGAACAACATATATTCTATTGTGATTTCTGGTTCCTTAACCTGCATCGGAAAAAGGCGAGAGAACTTGGCAGTGTATTTGCCAATGCCGGCTTCTTCACGGAGGCTGAGGATATCTTTTACTTCTCACCAATGGAGATAGAACCCATGCTGGAAGATCTTTGTACTGTCTGGGGCGTGGGTCCCGGGATTCCGGCGCGAGGTCCGGGTATTTGGCCCAAGGAAGTAGAGCGGCGCAAAAAGATATTAGCGGTATTAGATAAATGGACTCCGCCGCCGGCCCTCGGCCCGATCCCTGAGCGGATCACGGAGCCGTTCACCATCCAGCTCTGGGGTATTACATCAGAGTCCTTGGATTCCTGGCTCGGAGCGCAGGAACAGACAGGGGAAGTGAGTGAATTGAAAGGCTTTCCGGCATCAGCCGGTGTAGTGGAAGGGCCGGCTCGGGTGATAACAAACGAAAGATATCTCAATGAGGTGCAGCCTGGGGAAATTCTGGTGTGCCTGATCACGTCACCAAGCTGGGTTCCGGTGTTTTCGAAGCTCAAGGCTGTAGTTACCGATTTAGGTGGAATGTCCTGTCACGCTGCCATCGTCGCCCGGGAGTATAATATGCCTGCGGTTATCGGGACCGGCTATGGCACCCAAACAATCAAGACCGGGGATATGTTGAAGGTAGACGGGGCCGCCGGGACCGTAACCATCATTTAGGAACAAGGGTCGTAATTATTTGGAGTCGAGAAACATGCCCTAGAAGAAGATGCATGTGCTTTGGTTTCGAGACTGCACCAAAAAATTGCTGCCAAAGGTTGGGGCCAAGAATGCTATCCTTGGTGAAATGAGCAAGGGTGGCATTCCCGTGCCCCATGGCATTGACGTGATTCAGACGTTGCATCAGGTTGATATCCAGGATGTCACCTCTGCGGAAAATGCGAGCCAAACAATCCGCCAACTCATTGAATCGGCTCTCGTTCTGTAAGATTGACTAAAACCAAAGGAGTTTAAAATGATGTCCACTCGACATGAAAACAAAGAAATATACTGGTTTAACGAAATAGGGAAAGAATATAACGACCAGGTAGGTAAAAAGTGTGCCAACTTGGGTGAGATGACACGGACGGGCTTGCCGGTGCCAGAGGGATTCGCGCTATCTATTCCTATGTATGAGAGGTTCCTCGAGAGGACCGGGGTTGGTGAAAAGGTTTCGCAGTATATGAATGACCTTGGTGAGCTTAAGAAGGCGGAGATTACACGCCTTGAAGAGATAAGCCGGCATATCCGTAACATGATAGAAAGACAACCTATGCCAAAAGATATGGCAACAGAAATAGTTTCATACTATGAGCAGTTGTGCAACCAGACGGGAGTTCATGATGTCCCGGTTTCAGTTCGGTCAGCTGGAACGGCCAGTCGGCCAGGTATGTTTGATACCTACCTCAATATTAAAGGTGAGGAAAACGTGGTGGACAGGGTGAAAAAGGTGTGGTCAAGCTCTTTCACTCCACGAGCGATTTCTTTTCGGGTGGACAAAGAAATCCCATTTGACGCTGATAAGCTTGGTGTGGCTGTTGTCAAAATGGTGAATGCAAAAACGGCTGGCATCATGTTTACCCTAAACCCGGCAAATGGCGACCCATCTAAAATCCTTATCGAATCCAATTGGGGCTTAGGTGAGAGCGTGGTCAGTGGCGAGATGACACCCGATTCATATTTGGTGGATAAGGTGGCTCTCGAAATCCTGAGGCGCACGATTTCATCGAAAACCAGTGAATGCGTAGTAGACCCAGATACTGGTGAGGTGGTGTCTACTGATATCCCGGCTGAGAGGCAGAATGTCCAATGCCTCAGCGATGAGGAGATATTGGAGTTAACCCGGCTGGGCAAGCTTATTGAGCGCCATTATGGCACGCCGCAGGATATAGAATGGGCTATTGACAAAGATCTGCCATTCCCCCAGAACGTGCTCCTGTTACAGAGCAGGCCTGAGACCGTGTGGAGCCGGAAGAAGAGGGAGCAGCCATTATTTAAACCCAGGGACAATGTCTTGGAGATGATGGTTGAGCAACTGAAGGAAGGCCTAAAACTCAAGTAAGCCGTTAAATATCGATGGAAAATTAGAAGATCAATGGCCAAAAGACTTTTGGTTCGAGCGTCCTCCGGATGCACTCGATCAAAAGGAAGAAAATGAGAGGAGTACCATAAGAGCAACTTCCGATATGATGAGGAGGAAGACACCTATATCTGTCCGGGGGGCAAACAGTTGAAACGATGGGCTAAGCACGAGCGTGAATGCAAACCGTCAATATATCAATAGCCTTGCCCAGTCCCTTTGAAATAGGCCACCGAAGGTCAATCTTAATTCTACTCGCCTTCCAGGAGTAGTAGCAGAATAGGCGATATGGTAGTCGGCTTTGGAGGCGTTACGTTCGCATTGAAACTCACGCAATAGACGAATCTATCAGAGCAGGCAATGATACCGTCATTCGCTTTGCCGTCCTG
>CAZUHR010000026.1:0-18385 GCA_964620335.1 uncultured Desulfobacteraceae bacterium | reverse complement strand
TCGCCCTTACTACAGCCGCATCCCTTGCCTGGTATCGGGGACTGTTCTCCTGTTTATAAGCTGAATCATACTCTTCATCCACTACAATGAGGCCCAGCCTGGATAAAGGGACAAACAGGGCGGAACGTGCACCGATAACCAGATCCACCTCACCCCTGGAAATTCGCGTCCACTCATCGTATCTTTCGCCCCGGCTCAGTCTGCTGTGATAAACGGCAATCCTGTTCCCGAGCCGGGACCTGAAAATTCCCTCCATGTAAAGGGCAAGCGATATTTCCGGAACCATGATTATGGCCTGCTTACCCGAACCTATGGCATGCTCAACAGCCCGGAAATAGACCTCCGTTTTGCCGCTTCCGGTCACTCCATAAAGCAAGCAAACATGAAAAGTATTCTTATCAAGGTATGACTTAATTCGATTCAGGGCTCGCCGTTGCTGCCCGTAAAGCTCGGAAGGGACAGAAGCCGGACACATAATCGTTCCGGCCGGGCTTCTGTACACTGGACCTTTATAACTCTCCAGGGCACCTTTTTTAACCCATTTATTTACTAGATAAGACCCGTTACTGAACTTGACCGTCATTTCACTTAACAGGACCGGCCCGGAACCGAAAACCGTCTTCAGAAATAGGACCTCGTTTTCGGCCTTTGGTGGTCTCTTCATTTTTCCAAGAACTGACCTGAGATCAATCTCCGCCTTTGGTCTTACAAATCTGCACATCAAAGGGCCGGCCCGCCCTTTTTGCTGGCGGTCTTCAATAATCAGCCAGCCTCTCTTTTGAAGAGGATAGATCTTCTTGAGGGGCTGTGGAAGGCGTTTTCCGGGGTGATCTTTGATCCAGGAAAGGATCTCTCTTTCCTGCGATAAGGGGGCCAGTCTGTCCAGGATGCGGGATCCCTTTTCTGTCAGGAAGGCCGTCTTGAAGGGATTAGAATTGATCCCTCCTGGCAGGGCCGACTGGATAATCTGGCCAATGGGATGCAAGTAGTAATCGGCCATCCATTCAAAAAAGGGGACCAGTCGCTTATGAAAAAGCGGCTCTTCATCCAGGATGTCCAATATCTCTTTTATGTCCCGGTTATGAACGGCGGGCGATTTTTCAAGGATATAACCGGTAACCTTTCGATTGCGAAAGGGCACCAAAACCCGACACCCTACAAGGGCCTGGGGCTCAAGGCGCTCCGGCACCGTATAGAAAAAAGCCCCCTTCACGGGAACGGATACAGCGATTTTCAGGCAGGACAGATTGTCATCATTCAATTTTTGGATCCCTGCGAATGGGAGATCTTATTTATTGGTATTTTTCTTTTAGTAGTCTGATTATATCTCTGAGACGGTTTTCTTTTGCCTCATCTTGACTATATTCAAAATCCTTTACCGGCCTTGCTCCTGCACCTCGATCTTCAAAAACTGAAGGTTCAATGGGCACATTTACCTGTAAGTCAATAACCGAATAGCGTTCCAGAATATCTTCTCCTACAGAATAGGTAATCTGATACGGATACCACCCCTTGGCAAGCTCTTTGTATTCCTCAAACCGGACGGTCACAATCTTCTGTGCTGAATCACCCGACACCTTATAACTAATTAGCAGGGGGAGAAATTTCTCCTTTTCAATCAACAGCTTCGGACTTCCGGGGTACCTATCCCCTATTTGATAAGCGATCACCCCATCAAGGCGAGTGTACCAGACAGACTCAAGGTTGATGCCCATTGCAGATAAAAGCATCAGAAGCGCCTTGCGGCTGTTACCCATAAACAGCCTGCGAAATGCCATATCAGGGCTAAGTCGAATGGCTGTTTTCCCTAAACCGGTCGTGCCTTCGGACCCTGTTTCGCCCTCAATTTCCGAATACAAAAACCCGGGCGCCTTCAGCCATAAGGTTTCCTTTATTACTGTTTCAGGCCTCTGATCATCTTGGTTCACCAAATGGGTAGACTGGGTGATAACCAGCGTCTTGATTTTGGAGAATTTGACTGTCATAAAACCAATGACCTGCTCGGCTGGCATAACGTATGCTCCGACTTTCCCAGGCAACACACAGGCCATGGCCGCGATCACCGAAAAAACTATAAAAAGCTTTCTAAGCCCTTTTCGAACCGTTATGGCGGTTTTCAAATATCCACCTCTATATAAAAATCAGTTCTATGTCTGATGTTGATCAACAATGTGTGCATCGCAGACATTTTTTTCCAAAAAACCCGATATGGCGTCACTGACCTTATCCATCAACTGGAAAATGTCTTTCTTTGTGTATCCCTCTGTGGGAATAGGTTTTCCTATAGCTATCTCGAAACCGCCCTTGTTTATTTTCAGACTGCCCTTTGGAACAATCAAGTGACTGTTGCAGATGGCCAGCGGCACTATATCGCATCCTGACTTGATGGCCAGGTTGAATGCCCCTCTTTTGAATGGCAGAAGCCTTCCATCAACGCTCCTAGTCCCCTCCGGAAAAACGACCAGGGATGCCCCGCTTTTTAGCTTCTCGCCCGCCTTGCGCATGCTCAGGATTGCTTCTTTGGGATAATCCCTATCTACCCCGATGTAGCCCGCTTTTCTCATTGCCAATCCAAAAAGCGGGATCCTCATCAATTCCTTTTTCAGGACAAACTTGAAATGAACAGGAACATAGGCCAGCAGTGCAAAAATATCAAAATAGCTCTGGTGATTAGTCATATAAATACGAGGAACCTTCGGGTCAATATTTTCATTTCCCTTTACCGTGACCTTTATTCCGCAAGACCAGAGAATCAATTTTGCCCACGGCACAGCAGCATAAAAATGCACCTTTCTCCCATTCTTGTCAAAAAGGGAGACCAAAATGCCCCAAAGGCAAAAAAGGACAGTATGGACGCCATTAAAGGCGTGCAACCACAGAAAACGGAACATTTTTTGAGCCGCAACCCAAGGAATTTCTAATAATATATTGACATATAATAATATTTATATTATAAAATTTTATAATTAAATTATAACCAAATATAGTTATATTATGGAGGTCACCATGGCCGAATATATTGTTTGTCACAGTAAAAGAAATTCCCCGCGTCTGAATGTGCGTATATGCCAGGAAAAATGCCCGCTCAAGGACGAATGCAAGGAATACATGGCCTATCTTAAAGCTTCCGCGGACAAAAAGCTGTCTCTTGCCTTAATAGAGAACATGCCCGTTGCACTAGCCTCACCTTAACGACCCCGTTTGAATTATTCTGACCGCATTATAACCGGCGTTTTGCAACCGTCTCAATCAGCTTTATAACCGTCAACATCAACAGTGATTTTATCACTTTTACACGCCCTGTTGAATACCGTTTAAATGTTGATTATTTTCTGCCTGGATAACATAATTCACCTGTTATCCTGTAAGGGCCTTATATCAGGGAATAAGCGGCATGCTTTTCATCTCTTTTAGAATCCTTTTCTTCCTTGTCAGCACCACTGGATTTGGGTGAATAGGAGACCAGTTGTGTGGATTGGGCAATATAGCTGCCAGAAGTGCCGCCTGAGAAGCGGAGATGTTGGAGGCTGATCTATGAAAATACCTGTTTGCGGCCGCTTCAACTCCCAAAATATCTTTGCCCCAGTCTACCGTGTTGAGATAGATCTCCAGTATTCTTTCCTTTCCCCAAAATATTTCAATCAGTACGGTATAATAGGCCTCAGCCATTTTTCTGAAAAAGGTCCGCCCCTGCCAGAGAAAAACCGTCCTAGCAGACTGCATGGTAATGGTGCTTGCCCCCCTGTATCCTTTTTTTAAAACCATGTCCTTAACCGCCTGATTCATCTCGGTAAAATCAAAACCATGATGGGAGAGAAAACGCTGATCTTCACCGGCCAGGACCGCCCTCCTGATATGTGGTGAAATCTCCTTGAGAGGCCGCCATGAATTATACAGACGATAATCCGGCGCCAGATCCCCTTTTTGCATCCATTTCCAGAGTGTCATGGCTGTAAAGGGCGGATTTATGAATCTCAGCAATACCACCTGGAGAACCGTAAAAACCCATAAAACAAAAAGGGCTTTTAAGACATATCCCAGAATTCGCCGTCCTACTGATGGTCTGCTCTTGCGTGCCAATTCATACTACCCCACCTGGGTTTTTACCCTTTTCCACGCATGTTCCATCTGTTCGGGTGTAGCCTCTTCAGGCTCAATACCAGAACCTCTCAATTCCCTTTCCATCTTTTCAAAAAGAGTTAAAAATCTCCTGTTGGAGTTCCGCAAGATATTCTCGGCATTCAATCCATGTTCTCGGGCCAGATTCACCAAACTTAACAGGACTTCACCCATTTCCTGGGAAAGCCGTTCGCTGGGCTCATTTTCCACTGCTGACCTCAGTGTTTCAAATTTCTTCTGGGCCCGATCCCAGGCTTCCCTAACATTCATTCGGTGAAAACCCGCTTTGGCCGCCCTCTCACTCAGTCTGTGGGCCCCTAAAAGGGCCGGAAGATTCACAGGGACATCCTCCAAAAGAGAGGAGGTTTTATTCAGAGCTCCTTTCTCCTGCCTCTTTATCTTTGCCCAATTAAGGGCGACATCCTTCGCGCTTTTTACCGTTGTTTTACCGAAAACGTGAGGGTGCCTGTGAATCATCTTCTCCTTGATCCTTTCCACCACCTCAACAAAATCAAATTCTTTCCTCTCCTCCGCCAGTTGGGCCAGAAAGACAATATGAAACAGAAGATCGCCCAATTCCTGACAAACATCCCCGGGCGATGACTTCTCGATCGCATCAAGAACCTCGTATGCCTCTTCTATGAGGTACATCCCTACACTGGAATCCGTTTGCTCGGCGTCCCATGGGCAACCTCCAGGGCCTCGGAGTCGAAACACCAGATTTGTGAGCGAAACTATAGCCTTGGTTAGTCTATCGGAATCCATCTTATTTATCGGGAGATTGGGTCTTTTTAGGGACGACCGCATCTTTCACTCGGCTGTTTTCAAGAAATTTCTTCTTCCATCGTTGGTAAAAAGAGGGGGATATGAGGCTAATCATGGACTGATAGGAAGTAATTACCAAAGGCGCCAACCTTGACTGGGCAATAAGCGGAGTCTTCGACGGAACAAAAAAGGTGAGTAATACTATTACAAGATATGTGATAATGACACCCTTTATTATGGCAAGGCCGGCACCAAGAGTTCTATCGGCCCAGCCGAAAAATGCCTTTTTCATTATCACCTTCAGGCTCCACCCTAAAAGATTGCACAAAACCAGAACACTTATAAATATCACTGCGAAGCTTATCATGGGTAGAAAATTACCGGATGGCAGATAGGCCTTCAGGTAATTTGTCATTTGTGGTTGATAATGATTTGCAAGCCAGACACCCAGGACAACACCTGCCACGGAACCTACTTCCATGAAAAATCCCCGAAATACACCCCGTACGATGAGAAAAATCATCGTCGCAATTATAACCAGATCAAGCAGATTCATAACAAATTTTTTATCAGACGTTTGGCAATTTCGTCAAGGCGAATGTAGTCATCTTTCCAGGCATCTAATAAGGCAAGCTGCCCAAGGTAACCACAGTGTAAAGAATCCCCACCCAAAGAGACTGTGTCATAATCCCTCCCGGTCATTGCGAGCGACCAAAGGGAGCGCGGCAATCCCCTTAATTTCGATGCCTGATGGGGGATCAGGGTCCAACAAGTGCTTGTTTGCCGGCTCAGTTTGTGATAACAAATACCTCATTAGATTGAGCGCATTGTCAATTCCTAACCAGAAGAACAAGCTCATGCAGGACGATAATTTTTCATAAATTTCTGGAAAAGATTTTTCAGGAGGTTTTATGGAAAGGGAAAAAATAGATCTTATTGCCCAGATCAGCCTGGATATCAATGAAGTAAAGGACCTGGATATCCTCCTTGAGAGAGTTTTGACCAATGCGCGAAAGTTTTTTAATGCCGATGCCGGGTCTATCTACTTAAGGCAGGAAGATAAATTACAGTTCAGTTATACACAGAACGATACCCTTCAGAAAAGACTGGGCCCTGACAAAAAGCTCGTTTATAACACCTTTTTCATACCTATAAACAACCAGTCCATTGCGGGATATGTTGCCAAAAACCGGGACGTTGTTAACATTTCTGACGTTTACAAACTGGGCGACTCTGGGCCCTACAGCTTCGACTCAGATTTTGATATTATCTCCGATTACAAGACCTGCTCCATGCTCGCCGTTCCCATGACAAACCAGCGAGGCGATGTCTTGGGCGTTATGCAGATCATCAATGCACAGGATGATCAAGGAAAAGTCATTGCCTTCAACCGTTCCGACGAATCCCTGATCAAGCACTTCGGGGCCAGTGCAGCTCTTGCGGTGGAAAGGGCCCAGATGACCAGGGATATTATTATGCGGATGATCAGCATGGCCGAATTGAGGGATCCAAAAGAGACAGGCGCCCACGTAAACCGGGTGGCAGCATACTCTATTGAAATCTATGAGGTGTGGTCCCGCAAAAAAAACATCCCCACCGAAGAGGTTAAAAGGCAGAAAGATATACTAAGAATGGCTGCTATGCTGCATGATGTGGGCAAGGTGGCTATAAGCGATATGATCCTCAAAAAACCGGGCAAACTTTTATCGGACGAGTTTGAAGTCATGAAGAGTCATTCCTTTCTTGGTGCCAGGCTCTTTAAAAATGCCAAATCGGATTTTGATGAAATGGCGGCCGAGGTAGCCCTTACCCATCATGAAAAATGGAATGGAACGGGGTATCCCGGACATATAGATCCCATATCAGAAGAACCTATTTCCGGATTTAAAGGACCTGACGGCAAACCTTTGCCCAAGAAAGGAGAAGAGATCCCCCTTTTTGGAAGGATCGTCGCGGTGGCGGATGTTTATGATGCACTGAGTTCCGTCAGATGTTATAAAGAGACATGGGAAGAAGAACGGGTACTTGAAGAGATGCGCAAATGCTCTGGAACACACTTTGACCCGGAAATCATAGATTCCTTTTTTTCGTGTATAGATGTTATAAAATCCATTAGAGCACGTTATCCCGATGAACCGGCCTAGCAGCCACCAGCATTATCTACTGTAATATAATATTGTGATCTCAATTTTATTTCATGACCGTGCCTCTTTTTGATTGACAATACACTATTGACAACGGAAATAATTTCACTTATGCTCTTCGCAAATACTGGAGAGGTGTTGTTCTGCTTATCAATTAAGGTTAAGGTCTATGAGAGAAAGGTGCCAGGCTGTGGCGCCTATACAACAACTCAAACATTTTTTGAAAGGAGAGAATTATGAAACGTCTAATTCTTCTGGTTTTTGCCATTGGCATGTTCGCATTAGCAATATGCAGCCCGGTACCTACTTACGCCGATGATCCAGGTGTTAGAATCGGAGTCCTCGTCTGTGAGGCAATCCCCGGCTCAGGTTACAACCTCCTCATTACCTCTAAGGTTGACATAAAATGTACATTCCAAGATCCTGAGGGTAATAAGGAATACTACGTAGGTGAGACAGGCATCGGTCTCGGCGTTGACCTAGGCTTCAAGTCAAGGTCGAGGATTGCTTTCACTGTTATTAGTATGACTTCTGACTACAAAATCGGCTCCTATGCCCTCGCCGGAAAATATATTGGCGGAAAGGCTTCTGCCGCGTTGGGAGTGGGTGGTGGCGTGGCCGTCCTCGTTGGAGGAGGTGCAAAGAACTTCTCCCTGCAGCCGCTGGCCCTGGAAGGGTGTGAAGGTGTTAACGTAGCAGCCGGCCTCGGTTACCTGTATCTTGAGCCTGATCCCAGATATAAACGCTAACCAATCCGGCTCAGAAAGCTGTTACTACCTGCTTTCGGCCATAGGCCGCAGAGCGGGGACAAAAAGCATAACCACACTTATGTCAAGGGGGGTAGATGTGTGTTAAGGCATCTTCCCCTGACATTAAACCGTATTCATTAAGGCGGTTGAAGCTTTTTCTTCAACCGCCTTCTATTTAATTCCTCCTTCTTCCGCATCCTGTCCAATATTCTCATTTTCTCAATAATAACGGGTTGAAACGCGTATTGTAGTCATACACATCCATGCCATCATGGCGCTTCAGGAATCCCACTGAAATATACGTTAAAGGTGTGGCTGCGGCCTCGTAGGCCGATTTAATTAACCACTGGGTAATGACAGCCAAAGCCAAGACCTTTGATGGAATGGTTCCCGCAAATGCCAGCGTGATGAAAACCATGGAATCAAGACCTTGACCTACCAGGGTGGAGCCTATTGTTCGCATCCACAACCAGCGACCATTTGTAATGATCTTCATCTTGGCCATGACAAAGGCATTAAAAAATTCCCCAATCAGATAGGCAAGAAAAGAGGCCGCAAGTAGCCTGGGAGTAAATCCCAAAATGCGTTCATAGGCAAGCTGTGCATCCCAGAACGAAGTAGGAGGTATGATCTTGCCCAGCCAGACGGCAATGACCACTATAAAATTACAAAAAAAGCCGAGCCATATAACCCTCCTGGCCTGAGCATACCCGTATACCTCTGTCAGGATGTCACCGCTGATGTAACTGACGGGAAATATCAGAATACCTGCTGGTAAAACCAGCCCGAAAACATTTATCAGTTTCACGGAAATGATATTTGCCGTTATCAGGCAGGTCACAAATATTGCAACCACGAAAACGAACCTATGAGAATAACGTGGCTCTCCCTTTACCGTCTGTTTTTCCTGATTTGTCTCCGCTTTCATCGATGCTGTTGTTCTGCTGGAATTTGCCCCAAAAAAGACCCAACCACTCAATATCAGCTGGGCTGATGCTCTTTTCTTAAAAGGTCATTCACGGTCTTGACAGGGTTGAATGTAATGGCCGGAACCTCCACAAAAAGGGTGATCCACCTGGCCATACCTCCGTTCCAGAGACCCGGATGTTCCAGTGCCTTCAGTTCCTTTCCGTCTTTTGATTTTTTAGATATAAAAACTGCGTTTCGGTCCACAAACTGGCGAAGGTCAAAAGGTTTTCCCTTGCAGTTTCGCACACCGCACACCAGATCAACGGGATTAAAGTGCGTGGAAGAGCTTAAAATGGCCTGCTGCTCATTCGAGCCGGGATCGATCTGGGCTGTTTCCACGATCTGAAGGCTCATCTCATTTGTCGTGTCTTTCACCCAGAAAGGCCCTCCGCCCGGCTCACCCTTGCTTTTCACCATTCCACAGATCCTAATGGGCCGATTGAGTTTTTCCATAAAAAACAACCTTTTTGCATCCGGGGACGCATTATCAATAGTGTAGGGAATATCCACACAAAGGTCATCTCTTACGAAGTCTGCCACATGCTCAAGAAAGGATGCATCCGCGTTGCCTGATAACAGTCCCTCCATGTAGTTAAAAACTTTTTTTTGAAGGTGGACAAGATATCCACATAATATCTTCTTCCATTTAAATGTTTCAGGTTTGAGCCGGTCGGGAACAACATTGTCTATGTTCTTGATGAATATGATATCCCCGTTAAGATCGTTCAGATTCTCTATCAGGGCACCGTGACCACCTGGTCGAAACAGTAGTTTCCTGTTGTCTTGACGAAAGGGTCTGTTCTTCAGATCTACCGCAAGAGTGTCTGTGGATCTTTTCTGTACTGAAAAGGTCACCTCAAATATGGTACCGAATTCTTGCCGGTAATAGGGCCTTATCTTCTCAATCACGGTCTCAAACCCCTCCAAATGTTCTCTCGATACAGTAAAATGAAGGAGGCACCGTCTATTCTTATTAACAACATAAGACGCAGCTTCTACTAGGTGCTCCTCAAAAGCGGTACGGGTTTTTTGCTCATAATCATGGAATTTAAGAAGGGCCTTGGGTAATCCGCCGTAATTCAGGCCTGATTCACTTAAGAGATACCGGATAATATCTGTGAACCGTCCTGTCTCTACAAGCTCATCAAAGTTGAATCCTTTTTTCGACATCACGGATTCGAGCTCTTTGAAAAATGCAAATTTATAAATCCCTTCCATGAACTCAAAAAGTTCCTGTGCTTCTGTACGCCCTTCCTGCACGTGCCTTGCAATGAGTTGCTTTGTGACTTCACTCTCATGGTTCAGGTATTGAAAAAGCGTTTTGAACATCCGGCTTGCAGCTCCTGAGGCAGGAACGAACTTGAGGCAGCGGCCTTTCATGGCTTCAGCCTCATGAAGTGCGACAAGTCCTTGAATTTCTTCCCGGGGAATAACCTTAATACCATTTCCAGGCGTACACGCCCCCGCCAGATTAAGGTAAGGTGGAGGCATTTTAAATAGGCTGATATGCCTTTGTACTTCATCAACGGAGAGCCCATGATTCCTTATCTGACGGATATCCTGAGAGGTGAAGATTTCTTGACCCATCTATGACTCCTTTAAGAAAATCATATTCATATGAAAATAATGATTTTCCGTGATATTTCTTCACACAATAAAGATATGTTTAGTTGACAATGCGAATAATTGTCATGTCAACAAAAAAATTGAGTGCCCTGGATCTCTATAATAAATTGAATACAATAAATTTTTATAGAAATTTAGAAAAATGTACTTATAATAAATAAGCATATGATTTTCAGCCATCACCTTTTGCAAAATCATTCCCTTTAAACGGGATTTTAAAATGCCGGGACCCACATGAAAAGTTTCTGTAAACTAAATCTCTGGAGGTTTTTCTAAATTGAATCCATTTTACAAAAATCTTGCCCTTTGGCTTGTAATAAGCCTCATGATGGTGATGTTATTTCAGATATTCAAACACCCGGACAGGAGCAATATATCTGTCAGCTACAGTGATTTTCTAAGTATGGTGGAAAACGGAAGCGTTAACAACATCACAATTCAGGGCGACAATATATCAGGGATGTCCGCACAAGGGCCTTTTAAAACATTTGCACCGAAAGACCCCGAATTAATCAACCTGCTCAGAAGTAAGGGAGTTAAAATAACCGCAAAACCGGGAGAGGATTCTCCCTGGTTTCAGGTTTTTCTCTCATGGGTACCCATGCTGCTTTTGATCGGTGTTTGGATATTTTTCATGCGGCAGATGCAGGTCGGAGGAGGAAAGGCATTATCTTTCGGAAAAAGCCGCGCAAAGCTTATGAGTGATTCCCAGGAGAAAGTCACCTTTGAGGACGTGGCAGGGATCGAGGAGGCCAAGGAAGAACTACAGGAAATCGTTGAATTTCTCCGTGATCCCAAAAAATTCACCCGGCTCGGTGGGAGAATTCCAAAGGGTGTTCTTCTGGTGGGCTCGCCCGGCACGGGTAAAACACTTCTGGGAAGGGCCATAGCGGGTGAAGCCGATGTTCCTTTTTTCAGCATCAGCGGATCGGATTTTGTGGAGATGTTCGTTGGAGTTGGTGCCTCCAGGGTCAGGGACCTGTTTGTACAGGGCAAAAAACATGCCCCCTGCATCATTTTTATCGACGAAATAGATGCCGTCGGCAGACACCGTGGAGCAGGCCTTGGCGGAGGGCATGATGAGAGAGAACAGACACTGAATCAGCTTCTCGTGGAAATGGACGGCTTTGAATCAAACGAAGGCGTCATACTGATCTCCGCTACCAACAGGCCGGATGTGCTCGATCCGGCCCTTTTAAGGCCTGGCCGGTTTGATCGCCAGGTAGTTGTGCCGGTGCCGGACCTGAAAGGCCGTGAGGGAATTCTAAAAGTCCATCTAAGGCAAAAAATGATAGCTGATGACGTGGATGTTACAGTCCTAGCCCGAGGCACACCAGGCTTCACCGGTGCTGATCTTGAAAATATGGTGAATGAGGCAGCCCTTATGGCGGCCCGCCGCTCCAAAGACAGAGTAGGAATGGTCGATTTCGAAGATGCCAAGGACAAGGTCCTTATGGGTACAGAACGGAAGAGCATGATCATAAGTGAGGAAGAAAAAAAGATCACCGCCTACCACGAGGCGGGGCATACCCTGGTAGCCAGATTAACTCCTAACGCGGATCCTATCCACAAGGTTACAATTATTCCGAGGGGCAGGGCGCTTGGATTGACCCAGCAGCTGCCCACGGATGAAAAACACACCTATCCAAAAGAGTATCTGATAAGCACGATAGCCATATTAATGGGCGGAAGGGCCGCTGAGGAGATTGTCCTGAACCAGCAGACGACTGGCGCTGGAAATGATATTGAACGGGCTTCGGATATAGCCCGCAAAATGGTATGTGACTATGGTATGAGCCAGGAGTTGGGCCCCCTCACATTCGGCAAGAAGGAGGAACAGATTTTTCTGGGCAGGGAACTCTCACAGCATAGAGATTACAGTGAGTCAACAGCACAAAAGATCGATGCGGAGGTAAGGAATATTGTAACCAGCGCCTATAAAAAAACCTCCCAGATGATAAAAGACAACATCGATATCCTACATAGAATGGCCAAAGGCCTTCTTGAAAAAGAAACCCTGGACAGCCATGATATTGATGAAATAATGGCTGCCGGGGGTACACCAGAACCGCGGGAAACAGAGGCTATTGCAACCTGAGAAAAGGAGTGAATCGAATGGGGTTCACGCTGAGCTGGGCAGATTACTCCTTAAACCTGGACCGGAGAACTCATGTCATGGGGGTTTTGAATGTAACCCCCGATTCCTTTTCGGACGGGGGTCGCTATTTTGACCTGGATAACGCTGTCGAACATGCCTTAGTAATGGCCAGGGAGGGTGCAGATATAATTGATGTAGGCGGCGAATCAACAAGACCCTATGCCCCAAAAATTTCCACCAATGAAGAAATGGATCGGGTAATTCCCGTGATAGAGGCCCTGTCTAAAGAACTCACAATTCCCATCAGCATAGATACTTACAAGCATGCAGTTGCGCGGGAGGCCTTGAAATGCGGAGCCTCAATAATCAATGATATCAGCGCCTTAAGGTTTGACCCTCAAATGGCTTCAATTGCAGCCGAGGCAGGAGTTCCCGTTGTACTCATGCATATGAAGGGCACACCTGAAAATATGCAGAACAATCCCACCTATGATGATCTAATCCCGGAAATCCTGGACTTTCTAAAAAACGCCGAAAGGCGGGCTATGGCCGCAGGGATTAAGGAGGATTTAATTATTGTGGACCCCGGGATCGGGTTTGGAAAGACATTTGATGACAACCTCAAGATTATCAGGGACCTTTCCAGGTTTCACGTTCTTCAAAAGCCGGTTTTATTAGGTCCTTCCAACAAGGCCTTCATCGGACATATACTGGACAAAGAACCTAACCGGAGAGACACTGGTACAATGGCTACGATCGCATATATGGTTATGAATGGCGCGCACATTGTAAGAGCACATAATGTTAAAAAAACCGTTGAAACGATTAAAATGATTGAGGTCATAAAAAGAGGAAGCATCTCATAGCTTTTTACGAGGTTGTCAAAAATTGACGGACTCGTAAAAAGTCCGTCAACAGGCCGAGGGCGGTTAAGCCCCGGACTGGGGTAGGGGTGGAACCATTTGAATTCACTTCAAATGGCGGGGGAGGGGTAGCCCTTCCCCGCCGAGTAAAAAGGCGCGAAGCGACTTTTTACGAGGTTGTTAAAGATTGGAATCATGTTATTTTGTATTGATATAGGCAACACAAACATCCTTTTTGGTGTAACAAACGAGAATACACTTTTGAAACACTGGCGTATCAGAACCGAAAAGGATGCAACGTCTGATGAACTGGGCATTCTGGTCAATAGCCTTTTCCAATCCGCCGGGATTAGAATGGAGGACATCAAAGACACCATAGTATCCTGTGTTGTTCCCCCGTTATTAAACACGATTGAAGATTTCTGTCGGCGCTATTTCAACACCATACCGATAATTGTAGGCCCTGGAATAAAAACGGGAATGAAGATAAAATATGATAATCCTAAGGAGGTCGGGGCAGACCGCATTGTAAACGCGGTAGGTGCCTATGAAAAATATCATACGGCACTGGTCGTCGTCGACTTTGGAACAGCAACCACCTTTGATTACATATCAAGCAAAGGTGAATATATGGGGGGGGCCATCGCGCCGGGCGTGCTGATATCCTGCGAGGCCCTTTTCCAAAAGGCCTCAAAGCTCCCGAGAGTTGAGATATTTGCGCAGCCAAAAAGCGTCCTGGCCAAGGACACCATCAGCAGTATGAATGTGGGAATAATTTACGGTTACGCCGGCCTTGTAGATGGTATCGTCAACCGCATGAAGAAAGAGTCCGGAGAGGCCTTGACGGTGATCGCCACCGGAGGACTTGCGCCGATTATTTGCGGTGTCTCAGAAACGATCGATCATATTGAAGAATTTCTGACCCTCCAAGGACTGATGAGTATCTTTAGAAAGAACAAATAATTACAGCACAAAGCCATCCTCTAGCTAGTAAGATTTATCCGGGGACCCTGCCGTAAAACATCGAATACGTAAATAATGCGTAATAATCCCGATGATTTAGAATGAAATCCGGTGACTCCGGCAGGCAAAGCCGCCGGTACTCTGCCCGATCTTCAGGTATAAGCTCTGATTCAACCCCTTGCCAGCGCATCTGAAATAGAGCCACCAATGCGCTGTGAAGATCATATGTCAGCGGGGCATAAGCGTCTCCCGCAAAGGTTTGGGCCATGGGTTCCTCAAGTCCCGCTTCACATAGCCAACCCAGCGCGCGAAGAAAATGCAGCTCCGGTCTCTTCCCTTTTGCGAAGGGGGCTAGACCTGAAGATGTCGCATTGAGGCGGGCCTCCAATAAGGGATATCCTGGAAGTAGTGTCTCAGAAGACCACGCAAGTATGACAACTTTGCCGCCAGGCTTTACCGCCCGTGCAAGTTCCTTCACCAACGGAAGTGGTTCAATAGGGGCATACCCCACACAATTGGCGCTCCATGCCCAATCAAAGGCATCTTCTTTAAAGGGAAGTTTGTTCACGTCCCCTTCCTGAAAGGAGATCTGTTCAGAGAAGCCGGACTTCTTTACAATTTCCCCCGCATGAAGGAGAAACTCGAGGGACAAATCAAGACCATTAACATGCCCTGCGGGGCCCACTGCCTCTGCAAGCAACAAGGTCTGGAGGCCAATTCCACATCCTGCATCCAGTCCTCGGCTCCCCGAGGGGAGTTGAAGTTCCTGAATCGCCGAACGAAGTGTCGGCTCAATTAACGGGTTAGATACCGACAATCTTTTTATGTAAGTATCAGTATCAGGCATTTCCCGCCTCCGGAAAATCGACCTCTCTTTTCTTCAAAACTCCCAACAAAAGACCATACATGTTAATCCTTCCTCCGTTTTTATTGTTGAAAGATCATGCAAGTAGTAACCGCATGGGCATACAGCTTTTCTTGTTTATCAACGAGTTTTCCTTCAGCAGTGGCTATGCGGTTACCAACATGAATAGTTTTTGCTTTACATCGCACTATCCCTGTTTGGCTGACAATAGGAAGAATAAAATTAACCTTAATCTCGATCGTTGAACAATTAGCACCACGTGGAAGTGTGGAAAGAACGGCTGCGGTCATTGTAGTATCTAGCAAGGTGCTTGCAATCCCACCATGAACAGTACCGAACGGGTTGTAATGATATTCGGCAGGTTCAAGTTCAAATACGGCAAAACCTGTATCAATTTCCGATATATTGTAACCCAAAAGTCTCGCAATTGGCGGTGGTGCAATTTCTCCCCTTTTAATGGCACGCAAATACTCCAGGCCGCTAATGGAGTGAGCATCCCTGCTACTTATTCTGGGATCTTCCCAGACTATGGTGCGAATACGTTGCGTGGTGCTTGTTTCATTTGAAGTCATGAGAACTCCATAGAGGTTATCAAAAGCCCTGTTCTCTGAGCCAATTCAGTATCCGTTCAGCTACTGTCTCCCAGGTGCGCTCCAACATCATATCATGTGCCATATCGGGAAAAAGCTCTGCCTTTGTGTCATATGCTCGCGCCGTATCCTCAATTTCGGTAGGAGAGATTATGGTATCTCGGGCTGCTCCCAGCACAAGTACCGGGGTCTTCACCGCTTTGGGATTCGGTAAATTCAGACCGAGCATATCAAGATAAGCCCTATATGACTCATCTTGCAACAGCGAGAAGTATTCCCTCACCTTCTCTTCTGACATACCCGCCGAAAAAAAAGCCTCTTGTGCTAGACCCTCTGTGCTCACCACGGGATACATGCTCAACGTCAAGTTGGCTTTCATAAAAATAAGCGGATGCCTCAAAAAAACCCTCATAGTGGCCGCAATCACACCTTTTGGCGGGGCAGATGCCAACAGCACCGCAGCCGGAGTCTCATGTGATTCCAGGTATTTCTGGACTATCATTCCGCCCATCGAATGTCCCACCAAAACAGGCGGACGCTCCATCCGGCTTGTTACTTGATCTACATCAGACACATAGTCATTCAGAGATGTCCACCGAAGCCGCTCACGTCCCTCACTGGAACCATGCCCGCGCAGGCTCAAAGCATATGACCGGTATCCTTGCTGGGCAAAGTAAGTCAGGAAGTGCTCTGCCCAGCACCACGCGGCATGCCACATACCGTGAACAAACAGGATTGGCGTGGGACGTTCATCAGATACAGGTTCTTCCTTTATCAATTCTATATTCATGACAGGTCTCCTTGTCTTGAATAGATAAGAATCCTCACCCAAAAACGAGGCCCAAAGCGCACGGCGCAAGGGGAAGGACTGGAAGAGAGTGCCATGCCGAGCCAATTTAACTATATCCTCGTGAGAGGCGAAGGCATGGGACTCTTCGAAAAGACGAATCTTCCGTATAAAATTTCCTCTGCTCTATGCCGCGGCCCGAGTCGTGGTCTGCACGGCAACGCATCAATGGAATCCACCCCTTTCTGTTCCAGCGGACCGCAGGGAGGGCCGCTTGCAGCGTAGGAGTAGATGCGGACTGGGGAAGAGTGCCATGCCGAGCCGCTTGACTGGCAGTGCCAACCAATAGAAACCCAGTCAAAACTCCTTTCCTTATGTCTAAATACCTTTCCGGACTTGCCTACTTTAACAATCCAAGCGTCTTTCTGAATTCATTGGTTCCTGCTTTTATAAGTAATTCATATATAAGCATTTCAGTCGTTGTGATTGTAACATTATTCTGCCTCAATCTATCTAAGGCAATCTCCTTATTGTTAATGGATCTGGAAGATACAGCATCACTTACAACATGAACCCCGTATTCATGAATTGCGTCTAAAACTGTTTGTGCTACACAAATATGGGCCTCAATACCAGTTACAATTAAAGTTTTCTTCTTCAGATCTTTTAGATATCCACAGAATTCCTCTGATGCGAAACAACTGAATGTTATCTTTGAGACAGGCTGAAAGGTGGTCATTTCATCTCGTATTTCCTTTACGGTATCACCGAGGTTTTGTTGCTCGGTGAGGACAATAGGAATATCAACGATGTTTGAAAATCTGATAAGCCTGACAATATTTTCTATACTCCTGTCAGCTTCCTCAATTACACGAACAAGTTTTTCTTGAACATCGATTACAAGCAATGCACAATCTTCTTTTCTCAATAATGCTGAAGAGGATGACTTCATATGTGACTCCACCTGTTATATTATTAAAAGTTTTCTCTATATCCAGCGCCTTACCTTCTCCTTGTATGCCAACCAGGCTCCACCAAATTTTTCTTCAAGCATTCTCTCTTCAACCCTTATAAAAATGATGTCCATCAAGACAACGAATACAGGAATGACCGCATATGGGGTCAAAGATCCCATGAGGACCGCTATTCCGATGAGAATTAGCACCATGCCTACATACATTGGATGTCTGCTGATCCGGAATACTCCTGTCGTGATCAAGGTTGTTGATTCTACAAAGGGTTTTACCGTAGTACCTGTCTTTTTAAAGGCTCCATCAGCTACAAGGTTAAGGATTATACCTATGGCCAATGGAACAATTCCCAAGAGGTTCCACGGAAAACAAATGCCCCTTGACACCGGAAATACAAAATAAAGCACCAGCATGGCTATAATCGAAGAAACTAAGTATGTGGGCGGTAATACCTTTTTTTCGGACATGGTTCCTTTCTCGCAATTACAATCTTCTTGACTTAACCTATGCATCATCTAGGCACAGGGGTTATCCCCGGGCATCCATGCGAGTAATGGTTTTATGGTGTTTTTAAAGAAAGTCGCTGAAAATATCCACTGCAATTTAAAGAGATCAGTTTTTACTCTTCAATTTTTTCTTCTTCCAGGGCTTGAGGATAGAAATAAATACGGTAATTATCAGAACCGCGCATTGAATGCCACCGAAGACAAAATTCATTTCTTGGTTGTACAGATACGACTGGTCATTTAAAGATAACATGCCTAATTTACCAGAGATCTCCATCATGTTGGTCTCCCATGGACCGAGAAAAAATGTCCCGAAAAGTATTGCGGCAGCAGTGACAATCCACTTGAAGATAAGCCAGTTATGTTTAAA
>CAZUHR010000025.1:0-18718 GCA_964620335.1 uncultured Desulfobacteraceae bacterium | reverse complement strand
ATAGTCGAACGCCCCCAGACCCGCAAATATCAGGCCCGTAACAGGCAGTAAAGGCCAACGCCACGACAAAGATGCCCTTCAGGGGCTGTCCCATGCAGAGGTTTGAGTCTTCACTGCCGTTCCATGAAACAAGGTAAGCATATGCGGCTTTTGAAAAGAGACCCCTATGCCCTTTCATTCTGGCTACTGAATTCCATCTCCTGTGCCCTGAGCAGTTGCCTTTTTTATTAATATCACACCCATACGAAAATATAAATGATTTTAAACACGGTGTTAAACCCCAAAAATACACTCTCAAGAAAGCTTGTTCTTAAACGTTGATTTTGATTCTGGCTCAACAAATGTTTATCAAAATTAGAAATGCTGTTGATGTAAAGCATGCTTTTGGTTTATAGTCATTCAGAATCTATTTTTACATTGGCATCCAATTAATTGAGGAGAAAAAAATGGACCAGAATCTCGGCAAAGACAGAAATGAGATCATGGAGGATTTTGCTGATGACCTTTTAGGTAAAGATACGAATTCTTCACACCGTAGAATATCCACTCATGCAAAGCCTCATGGAAGGACCATTGTCCTGTGGGCCTTGGGAATTCTCATTATGATCGCCATCATTAGCTTTCTTTTCGGACACGGCAGTGAGGTTTCCAAGAAAGAACTGGACTCTGTCAATACCAGGCTTACCATGCAGGAGAAGAAAACAAAAAATTTTGAGGGAGTAGAGGGTAAAATCGAACAGCTCGAAAAGGAGGATAAGAAGCTTGAAAAAAGCGCTACAAAAATGGATAAATCCATAGAATTTCTAAAATCACAAATTAATATACTGAATAAAAAAATTGACACATTGCAAAAAAGCATGCCTTCAGTCAGCGTTGAGACCAAATCCTCCAATATCAAAAAAGAAAAACAGATATCTCAGGCCAAAGGGCAGTACCATGAAGTGCGTGCCGGAGACAGTCTCTACCGTATTGCCCAGAAGTATGGCATATCGGTTGACGAACTGTGCCGAATCAACAATATAACTAAAAAGCATATTATTAAACCGGGCCAGAAACTCAAGTTACCCCTGTCAAAAAGACAATGACAGGCCTTTCTGACATTAACCCTGAGAGAAATACAGGTATAACCCAACCCCCTTGAAAAATAAATGAATGATCTAATATTATATTATGATATGAAATTTCAGAGCCATCATGATGATAGATATTGCAGAAATTGATTATTCTGTCCTGGACCGGCCGGAAATCCTCATGTCTTTATTTCATCCAAGACCTGAATGGGGTAAATCGGGAACTGACAATTCTGCACAGGACATCTTAATTCCGGTGGACAATGACGTTTTAATCGGAGGTTGCTTTCATATGGCGGCTGAAATGGCCCCTAACATATTGTTTTTTCACGGGAACGGCGAGATTGTTGCCGATTATGATCAAATGGGCCCCCTGTATAACCAGATTGATATAAACTTCTTGCCGGTTGATTACCGCGGTTACGGCCGCTCAACCGGCGAGCCAACAGTCACCGCCATGATGCGGGACTGTCATATGATCTTTGCGTTTGTCGAAAAATGGCTGCGGGAAAGACGCTGTTCCGGTCCGCTTATGGTCATGGGCAGATCTTTAGGTAGCGCCTCTGCCCTTGAACTTTCAGTCTCGTACAAAAACCAGGTCCACGGTCTCATTCTTGAAAGCGGATTTGCCTATGCCGGCCCCCTGTTACGGCTTTTGGGAGTGGATGTTAATGCCCTCGGGTTTAAAGAGGAGGATGGTTTTCGCAACGTGGATAAAATTCGGTCTTTCAAAAAACCCGCCTTGATCATCCACGCAGAGAAAGACCACATCATTCCTTTTTCAGACGGCGAGGCCCTGTACAACTCCTGTCAATCCGATGATAAAACCCTACTCCAAATCCCCGGTGCTAATCACAATGATATCTTCCTGCTCGGATTATCGGAATACATGGCGGCAGTAAAAACATTTGTGGACAAAATAGCGAATTAAACTAAGTATCTTTACCTTCCCAAAAGTTTAAATATATTTTTTTATATTGTTCAAAACACATCGCATTTTGAAGCTTTATTAATATAGGTCGGAATTTAGAAATCTCAGAATCCATGCACAGGAAGGATAAATCCATATCGCGTGGGAAAAGGCCTGAACATTACCTTATTTTTTTAAGATTCGGAGAATGATAATGAAGTTTCCATTCGGACAATGGCAGGCGAAAAACCTAACCTGTTTTCCGATTCTTCTGCTGCTATTTCTATCTCTTGCATGCGGCACAACCAAGCAATCAAAATTAGACAGGGAGTCTTTTATACATAAATTAGTCATAGTCCACACTAATGATACACACGGACATCCTGTAAAATTTTTCAAACATCCGGTGCCGGATGTGGGCGGACTGCCCGCTCGAAGCACTCTTGTCAGACAGATAAGGAAAGAAAACGAAAACGTACTCGTACTGGATGCGGGCGATCTCAATACAGGAAGGGCCGAGTCAACTTTTTTCAAGGCAAAGCCGGATATCGAAGGATACAATTACATCGGTTACGACGCTATGGCTTTGGGTAATCATGAGTTTGACAACTCAAGAGAAGTTCTGGAATGGCAAAAGTCGCTGGCTCATTTTCCCTTTCTTTCCGCCAATATCAAAACCCAGGATGGCGAATATTTGACTCGACGTTATATCATTAAAAAATTTCATGGATTCAAGGTGGCAATCTTTGGACTAACTACAAAGGAAACGCTTTTAACAGGAAATCCTAAATATATAAAAGATCTGATATTTGAAGACGAAATTGAGGTCGCCAGAAAACTTGTTCCGGAACTCAAGAAAAAGGCCGATCTCGTCATCGCACTTGTTCACATGGGTATATATCAATCGTTTAGAGAGGGTTCCAGAAAATTGGCTTCAGAAGTTGATGGGATTGATCTTATTGTAGATGGACATACACATACAAAACTCGATTCCCCCATTTTTGTAAAAAAGTTCGGATCAGGTCACAAAACACTGATTGTTCAGGCATGGAAGTGGGGACTGGTTGCAGGAAGAGTTGATCTGTGGATTAAAAACAAGGGAGTAATAGATTATCAGTTTGAGGCGATACCCATTAATTTGAAGAAAGAGGAAAAGAGGGCTGACGGAAGTAAGGTGTACAGTTACATAGGCAAAGAGATAGAGGAAGATAAAGGCCTCTTGCACATTCTACAGCCGTACGTTGGTAAAGTTGAATCACGTCTGTATGAAGTCATAGGTCACGCAGAAGAAATGTTTTATCACAAGGACACCAGGCAAAAGGAAACCGCTCTCGGCAACATAATTGCCGACTCAATGCTTTGGTATACTAGAAACATGGGCGTTGATTTCGCCATTCAGAACGGGGGTGGCATCAGGGCCGATCTCCCGAAAGGCCGCATTACTATGAAATCCATATATGAAGTACTGCCTTTCGATAACTCGGTTGTTTTCTTGACCCTAAATGGTGCTGATGTTAAATCGTTATTCGATTATATAGCCACCGTATCACCCGGTGAAGGAGCTTTCCCTCAAGTATCCGAAGGTGTAAGTTTTACAATAAATCGTGTCACTGGCAAATGCCAGAATATCCTTATTAACGGTCAACCGATTGATCAATATAGGAATTACAGAATAGCAACTAATTCGTATTTGGCCAGGGGAGGAGATGGATTCAAAATGTTTTTAAATGCTATTTTCAAGTATGATACCTCGAAGTTTCAGAAAGACGTTTTAATAGAATATATTAAAAATATTGGTGGAAGCATAAAACCAAAAATTACGGGCCGAATTGATCTTATCTCAGAAGTTTTCAAACCACGATTAAAAATGGCAGCTTAGCTTCTTCACTTTATAAAACAATAAAAAAACAGTAACACTTTTGCGTTTTAAAAATATTAGGAAAAAAGGATGAACTATCTGGATAAAGCATCGACCGGCGAAACCGAAAAAGAAGCCATCAAAAAAATTTTGGATGAAAGTTTAAATGATGATGACTTTTTTTGCCGAAAAAGTCGTAATAAGCTGGCCGGAATGGGGCTTGATAAAAATATGGCCATGACGTTACTTGCCCATCACAAATCCAGTATCAAATATGGTTATGATCTCTCCTCAGACAGTCTGGCCCATCTATTAGAACTTTCCGAAATAAAGAAAGGTGAGAACCCCCTTAAAAGGCTTTTAGAATCGCCTTTCTTTCTTGTCAAGGCTTGCTGGTTATTTGAACATGCACCGTTTTTTTTATTTTATGATGAATTAAAGCCAGAAGGCCGTGACTCTCTGGTTACTAAATTCGCTAAGCAATATGAAACGAATTTTTTGAAAAGCAGGGTAGACATAAGTAACTGGAGGAAGATAAAAAATCCATGGCTCGTTCAAGCCGCGACCTTCTGGGAAAATAAAACCTTTGATCCCCTTGTTTTTATAGAAAAGGCAAAAAACGACAATATTGAAGGCATTGAACTCGCCCTTGATTTTCACCCGTTTAATTACACTACTCTTCTTCCTGAGGAACTTGGACCTGAAAAACGGGAACAGATAAAAGAGGCATGTCTGAAAAGTGGAATCAAGGTCGATATCCACTCTCCCATTGTGGGTCCTTACGTGCCTTCACCGGACCCATCAGAAGGAACGCAGGTTTTTTATGATCCTACACAATGCGCCCAGGTCCAGTATGACACCATCGAATTTGCAATGGACATCGGTGCAGGCTCCGTGGTTTTCCACCTGATTGACAGCTCAAATCTGAAAAGAATGGTTAGCTTGATTGAAAAGGCTGGTGGCAGCGATGTAAGGATAACAATTGAGAATTACTGCCAGACGAGAGAGCGACAATCTTCTGATATGTTTATCGCCTGTGTAGATGAAATCCTCAGTTCCCTTCCCAGGGAAATAAAAAAGAAGAACTTTGGTGTAACGCTGGACGTGGGTCACTTTAATATAGAGGGAGAAGACCCCCTCTTGGCTTCTGAAAAGGTCGGCAATTGGTGCCTCAAAAACGGAGTATATTTGCGCCTTCATGCAACGGACAACTATGGAAATTTGCTTTTCAGTTCACCTGCCTATAGTGCTGATGTACACAGCAATGTCTCGGGCCGGGGCATAAATAACTCATTGATTATCAAGCTGCTGCGCAGCATGGGACTACGTTTCGATGTGCTCGCGGAGCAAATTCAACCCCTCTCTCCAGAGGATATTTCATTACTACATGATGCTGAAACCTGTCTTCTTGGGGAATCCTATGAAACCTATGTTAAGATGGGTGAAGAGAAGCTGTCAAAACTGGAATTAGGAGCTTTTATAGAACCCGACCTTGTCAAACAAAAAGCCTACCAGTTTGTAGCGGGAATAAAAGACCTCTCTTCCTTAAGAGAATACCTTGTCTACAGAAAAATCCAGGACAAAAAATACCTGTCCGTTGATGAAGCCAAAAGGATATCCCTCGATTTTATGAAAATGCCTCAAAAACTCAAGGCTGATTTAACATCATATATTGATGATCTATTGTTACCGATTCAGAGTGAAACCGGCGTGATCCAGAAGAGCGAACTTGATTTGATCTGCCAGAATATCACTGGAGCACTGTATGGGGCGGTCAGCAATGAACATCTCAATCGAATATTTTCTCAAGACAGAGTCTACGGCAAAGGGGATATCATCTGCGAACAAAATAGCCCCGGGCATGAGATGTATTATGTAAAGGAAGGTGAAGTTACAGTCCATATCGAAGAATCTCCTGTTGCGATGCTGGGCCCAGGGGAGATATTCGGCGAAATAAGCCTATTTTACAATATCAACAGATCGGCTACAATCAAGGCTTCCAAAGCAAAGACAAAGGTAGGGGTATTATCCCGAAAAGCCCTTGAAAACCTTTTTAGAAACAGCGAACCTTATGCTTCTGATCTTATATACAGGCTCTATAATATCCTGCCAGATAGGTTAAGAAACCTGAACGATAAATACAAAACGGCTATCAGGGCTCTTCATCTTATTTTCGAGGGCGATGAAAAAGAGATGCCGGACCTTGATCATATGCAGGAAAATATCAGTCGGGAAAAGGTGGATTTCTTCCCCACTCTATCCCAAATTGAGGCAAAGAAAATCTACGGAGAAATAAAGTCATTTGATACCGGGCAACTGATTTTTTCTGAAAGAGACAAAGGTGATGGGGCCTATTTTATTATGGAAGGAAAGGTAAAAGTAGTTGCATTATCAGCAAATTCAGAAGAAATACTCCTTGGAAAACTTGGGAAGGGTGAAATTTTCGGTGAAATGGCCCTGATAGATGACAAACCAAGATCCGCAACGGTAGTAGCACTTTCACCGTGCAAAACAGCCTTTATCAGCAAGAAAGTGTTTTCTGAATTCACACAAACCAGGCCTGAATTAGGTCTCCGTTTAATGGGCTTTATCTGTTTATCTCTTTTCAGGCGTATCCTTCGACTGGATGAGGTCTACTCAGACATAAAGAAAAGGATAAAGGTATAATTGGCCGGTTCCAGATATGTGCAAAAAGAATTGGGCAAACCTAATATTTTCCAATAACAACCGCGGGAGGGACCCATGGAATTCTTTTTTTCAACTGAATTGGCCGTGCCTATCAGCCAGATATCGCTGCTTTTGGTGTTCAGCACGCTTGCGCTTCTTTTTGGAAGAGTAAAACTGGCATTGATCATCAATTACGTCTTTACTCTTTATTGGGGCTATGGATTTAACCGAGAACAGTTAGTGTTTTCCGGCATTGAAAAAATTGATTTTTTCACACCATTCTACTTCGGGTTCGGCCTATTGATTGTAATTCTGGCCATGATTGGATTTCTGACAAATCCTGACTAAGCGCTGAACAATAAATCCCCCAGTTTGCCCGCCAAAATCCACCGCCAAGTTTGAAAATGCACAAAGCGCCATTTGGCTCGAGACTTGTCAACGAGCTCAGGTCGAGTCGCTAAGGGTAACTCGCTTGCTGTGCATTTCCAAACTATTGAATGCTCTTTGCAGTAATAGAAATGGATTGATAGCTTTAAGCATGGATGGTATATACAAGTTGTCAGATGTGCAAAATATCAGTCCTCTTTGCAGAACTTTTTGTAGCCGGATCAAAGCTGGGCCCTTTGGGCCGGATATGTTAGACCTAAAAAGGAGGAAATGTGATGAAAGTTAGCAGGGTCTCAGAAATGAGGAACTTGGATAAAACAGCGATTGAAGATTTTGGCATAAAGGATGAGCTGTTGATGGAAAATGCCGGTGGGGCTGTCTATTCTGTAATATTAAAAGAATACGGGATTAAAGATAAAAAGTTTGCCGTGATCTGCGGTATCGGCAATAACGGGGGCGACGGATTTGTTGTTGCCAGGAAGGTCCATTCAAACGGCGGGGCGGTTAAAATTTTTATATTGGGCAACCAAAATAAATTCAAGGGTGCAGCAAAATTGAACCTCGACATTGTATCCCGCCTCCCTATTGAAATACGGCAGATTGAGTCTATTGAATCAATTAAAATGGATGTTACTCATTCAGACGCCATCGTTGACGCGATCTTTGGTACCGGCCTCACGCGGGACATCGAAGGACTATATGGAGAGGTCATTGAACTAGTTAACGAAAGCGGAAAAAAGGTATTTAGTGTCGATATCCCCTCCGGGGTCCATGGAGATACAGGCAAGGTGATGGGCAGAGCCGTAAAGGCGGATTATACAGTTACCTTTGGCCTTCCAAAGATAGGTAATATGCTTTTCCCGGGATATGAACTCTGCGGAAAACTTTTTGTAACGCACATATCCTTTCCACCATTAATATATGACACGGGTTCAATAAAAATTGAGATTAACGATCCTTTAGTACTTCCGGATAGGGACAAAAATGCTCACAAGGGATATTTTGGAGAGGTCCTGTTTATTGCAGGTGCAGCCAGTTACTTTGGAGCACCTTATTTTGCGGCACTTTCTTTTATGAAGGCGGGAGGTGGGTATTCCAGACTTGCAGCTCCTGCATCTATTACGCCGTTTATCGCCAATAAGGGAAGCGAGATTGTTTTCGTTCCACAAAAAGAGACAGGCTCTGGAAGCATCTCTCTTGAAAACAGGACCGAACTGTTAGAGCTGTCGGAGAAGATGGATATGGTGGTGCTGGGGCCAGGTCTGTCCCTTGACGAGGAAACCCAGAAGTTGGCGATGGAGTTGACAAGGGATATTAACAAACCGCTACTCTTGGACGGTGACGGCATTACGGCCCTGTGCAATGATTTGGAGATTATTACAAAAAGAAAAACGGAAACCATTCTGACTCCACATATGGGCGAGATGTCCAGAATAACCGGCATGAGTGTTCCCGAAATAGAGGCAAGCAAAATAGATATCCTTCAGCGCACAGCCAGAGATCTGAATTCAATTATAGTCCTAAAAGGGGCTCATTCCCTGATAGGATACCCGGATGAACAGGTTTATATAAACATGACAGGGAATTGCGGTATGGCAACTGCCGGGTCAGGGGATGTACTGACAGGCACGATTGCAGCCATGTTCGGCCTCGGTTTTTCCGTTCGGGATGCCGTAAGAAAAGGCGTATTTATTCACGGTTTTTCCGGGGATTTGGCAGCCGAGAGTATGGGTGAAGACGGTATAACGGCCCAGGACATATTAGGGTATCTGCCCCTCGCCATGAAAATGGACCGGGAAGGGCTTGATAAAGACCGCAGAAATCGTTACGTAGGGGCACATGTTATATAAGGATGTGTTTTAAAGGCACGGGCTGCTTTATTGTGACTGGAGATAAGCAATGAGAAGACACCTTGAAATTGCTGTTCTGATAATACCTACAATGCTGATTAGTTTTACCTTTTTCGGGTGCAAGGCAAAAGATGAGGTTTTTCATATCGGTATCTTGCAGTGGACGGAAAAGGTCCAGCCATTTAGCCAGACATGCAAAGGCTTGCTTGATGGCCTTAAGGATAAAGGCTACCAGGATGGAATGAATTTAAAAATAGATTACCAAAATGCGGAGCAGGACAAAGCGCTTGCGCTGAAAATCGCAAAAGGGTTTATCCAAAGTGAGGTTAATCTGATTGTGGCCTTGGGCACCGGAAGCAGCCTGGCGGCCCTTGAGGCTACTGAAAAAAAACAGATCCCCATTGTTTTTTCTATTGTTGGTGCACCAAAGGCTACAGGTATTATTGTGGATTATAATGATTCGGGACGCAACATTACCGGCATCAGCATGAAGATTCCGGTGAAGGAACAACTTGAGATAGTTAAAGAGGTACTTCCAGATGTCAAAAAACTTGGTATCATTTATTGCACAGAGATGCCCCAAGCTGTAGCTACCGGAAAAGAAGCCGCTGCCGTAGCTGCTGAATTGGGTTGGGCCAACTTAGTAATTTCTTTTCCCAGGGACTATTTAACACAGCTTCAAAAAATTGTTCAATCACTGGCAAAAAAAGTGGATGCAATCTACATTCCGACTGACCCTATCTTGGGTACACCTGAAAATTTTGAAACTGTCATTCGTGTTTCTGATGAGTACAACGTTCCTGTTATCACTGTTGCAGAAAAATTCGTAGAAGATGGGGCGCTGATGGCCGTCCATTGCGATTTTTACGGGATCGGTCGACAGGCCGCCGAGTCCATTGTCCAGGTATTGGGAGGGGTTAATCCACGGGCCATTCCTTCACAAATGCCTACCATAAAAAAGCTATCCCTTAATCTAAAAAAGGCACAGCATTTGAATATCACAATAGGGCGTAACATCATTTTAAAGGCTGATAATATCTTTGACTGATTGTGGAGGGTTTATTTTTATGAAGCTTTCAAGGCTTTTGCCTAAAAAATTCAGCATCAGGCTGATATTCATGACACTCGTGGCGGGCTTACTTCCTGTCATAATTTTTTCACTCTTGATGAATCTGTTTGCCGATCGATTTCCAGCTGAAACAAACCGTGCGATTCAACAAGGACAAGAAGAGCAGTGGCAGCGAAGCAAAGCCGTATTGAGGCAGATGGCCGAAAATTTCATTCGCCACAAGGCGCTTGATGTCGTGCTTCAATTGGAATTATACCTTAAGGCTCATCCCGATATGACGGTTGAAGAACTGCAAAGGGATCCGGAATTCAGAGAAATTGCCGTTCAACCGATCGGCAAAGGTTACACGGCGGTTCAGGATTCAGATACTGCCGTTAATCGCTTTCATGAAAATCCCAAGATAGAAAACCTGGACCTGCATTCATTAGCTGTTAAACTGCCCGAATTTTGGTCGATCATGGATGCCAGTCTGGGTGGAAGATACTCCCGTGGATACTACCGATGGAAAGATCCGGACGGAGAAATACGGGACAAATTTATGTACATAGCCCCTCTCGGGCAAAAGACCGCTGACGGCGTTCGATTCGGCGTTGCGGCTACTACTTATATTGACGAGTTCACCCTTCCCATACAGGCGGCCCAGGATGTTTCTCACGGTACAACCCGATACCTAATGAGTACAGTAAACAGGCTCACTGAATCTTTTAGAACAATGGGATTTGAGTTTATGGGTTTGGGTATTGTTCTTGTATTGTTCCTGGCATACTGGATGGGCACCTATTTTTCACGCGCGGTCACACAGCTCCGAGAGGCGACCAAGGTGATCAATCAAGGCAATTTTGATGTACGGGTAAAAACACCCATGTCCGGGGATGTAGGGGAGTTGGTAAACGACTTTAACGATATGGTAGCTCAACTTGCGACAACGACTGTAAAGAAAAAAGAACTGGAGGCAAGCGAAGAAAAATATCGAACTATTCTTGAGAGCATAGAAGAGGGCTATTACGAGGTTGATATCGCCGGCAACGTTATCTTTGCAAATAGTCCCATGTATAAGATCCTTGGATATTCAAGAGATGAATTGATAGGCATGAACAACCGGCAATTGATGGATGAAGAGACTGCCAAGAAAGTCTATCACGTGTTTAACAGGGTTTACACGACAGGGACACCTTCCAGATTACTTGACTGGGAGTTAATAACAAAAGACAGGAGTAAAAGATACGTTGAAGTCTCTGTGTCTCTGATACAGGATTCGGAGGGCAACGCCACTGGATTTCGAGGTATCCTGCGTGATATTACTGATCGAAAGTTGATGGAAGAGAACTTGAAGAACGAAAAGGAGCGATTTGAAACCCTAGCCAGGGATGCCCCGTTTGGCATGTCAATAATTAATCCTGACGGAACATATGAATACATAAACTCTGAATTTATAGTAATGTTCGGCTATTCCCTAAAGAATATTCAGACAGGAAAGACCTGGTTTGAACTCGCATTTCCTGATCCTGAATACAGAAAGGAGGTTATTTCAACATGGCTTAGCGATCTGAAGGAGGCAAAACCGGGAGCCTTAAGACCAAGGGAATTCAAGGTCAGTTGCAAGGATGGCTCCATAAAAGACATATATTTCAGGACAGTGATGCTAAAGAACAACAATCAACTTGTAACATATGAGGACTTAACCGAAACAAGAAAGCTTGAGTCCCAGCTCAGGCATGTGACTAAGATGGAGGCCATCGGCACATTGGCCGGCGGCATCGCCCATGACTTTAACAACCTGCTGATGGCCATACAAGGGAATGCCTCCCTGATGGCCTTAGAGATTGATCCAAATCATCCCCTTTATGAGAGAATTAAAAACATACAGCAATATGTCCAAAGTGGAGCGGATCTAACCAAACAACTCCTAGGTTTTGCAAGAGGCGGCAAGTATGAGGTAAAGGCTACAGACCTTAACAAGCTAATCGAGAAGAGTTCAGAGATGTTTGGCCGAACAAAAAAGGAAATAACAATCAATTTGGAATATCAAGAAGACATCTGGGTAGTTGAAGCAGATCAGGGACAAATCGAACAGGTGCTCTTGAACCTCTATGTAAATTCCTGGCAGGCCATGCCGGGAGGAGGGTCCCTGTATATTAAAACAGAAAATGTCATCCTTGACAGGAATAAAATGAAACCCTATTACATGGAGCCTGGTAATTATGTCAAGATATCCGTTACTGACACCGGTATCGGGATGGATGATTCGACTCGTAAAAGGATATTTGATCCATTTTTTACAACCAAAGAGATAGGTAGAGGAACAGGTTTGGGTTTGGCTTCTGTTTATGGGATCATAAAAAACCATGGGGGCTATATTGATGTCTATAGCGAAAAAGGTAAAGGCACTACAATTGAACTTTATCTGCCCGCTACAGGTGAAAGTATCAAAGAACTGAGTGCCGAGCAAGACGCACAAGATGAAATTGTCCGTGGTACGGAGACAATTCTACTAGTGGATGATGAGGATATGATTATTGATGTTGGAGAAGAAATCCTTAAAACAATGGGTTATAACGTCCTGCTCGCCGGAAGCGGCAGGGAAGCAGTTGAAATAGTAAGCAATGCGAGGAAAGGAAAAGGCATTCCTCCTATTGATCTTGTAATCCTCGATATGATAATGCCGGACATGGGAGGGGGAGACACTTATGATAGATTGAAGGAAACAGATCCAAATATCAAAGTTTTACTTTCAAGTGGTTACAGTATAGATGGTGAGGCCACAAGGATATTGGACCGTGGCTGTAATGGATTTATTCAAAAACCCTTCAGTCCTACGCAGTTGTCCCAAAAGATCAGAGGAGTGTTGAAGGACTCGCAAAAAGCTCTATAATCCGGCTACATACACAAGCCTTTTTTTGGAGACATCTGGCAGGCATACTCGCCGGTAAAAAAAATATGAATGGAAAGACCTTTCGTACCGCCAAAGTTCTGCTGAAACGTGTCAAGCCCAAAGGGATGTATGCTTCTAAGAGCACTCGTATGTATAATAACCTTTGATGCACTGTGACATTTCTCTTTGAGCACATTTATCAGTTCCCACGCAGAAGAACCGTCAAAATCCCCCGTCAATTTCAAATGCAGATTATCGCTGTTCCGATGAAAGAGAATCCTGAAATTGGATGCCATAACCTGGCCTCCTTTCAGTTCAAACACCCCACAAAATGCGAATTAATCCACAGTTTCGAGTCATTAGAGTTTTATAAATATTTTGGTAGTCTTTTATTCCTGGGTTTATAATATTACAGCTTTAAAACATATTCTGCAAAGGTCTAACTATTTCCATTGAGTCATTAAAGGCAGTCTCCGGCAATAAATGTTTGCAGCCTTCAATGGCCATTTTAATTTTGGCTTTTAAATTTTCCATATTTGAACTCTTAATGACATAGTAATCAGCGGCAATTGACTTTAGATCGTATTTAAAATCATAGTAGGCCGTGCACAGAATAACGGGCAGATCATAGAAGGCATTTCGTATATCCTGGAGAAGATCAAGGCCGTCATATTTTCCAAGTTTAATGTCTAAAAGGACCAGATCAGGCCTCTTTTGTTCAATAACCTCCATAAGCTTTGAACCATCACCGATGGTGATCACTTCGTACCCTTCTTCAGTGAGTTCATCCGCATAAAGTAGTTGAAAGGATTCTTCATCATCTACGACAAGAATTCTGTTCATGTATCCCCTCTTCCATAAACTTTTTGAGCCTAATTGTTGAACCGCTTAATAAAAACACTAGCCTTCTCCTAAACAGTAGGGCCTCCAGGCGCAATCAATCTGGTCACAATAATTTCCTGCCCTTCCAAAACAGTCGGAATTGCCTTCAGAACGTTGAATGCTCCTGATCAACAAGGTCATATCAACAAATTGCCTTTTTTTACCCTTATTCACGGCGGTGACAGGTGCCCTGGATTTCGGTTCAGGTTTAAAACGCTTTCCAGTCTTATTTGGATTTTCTTTGCCTGTTGTTTCTACCATGTCCTTCATTCTGCCTGCAAACCCAAGACCGAATATAATCGCTCCAGGCCCTGCGAGAGCTCTTTTTCTTTTAAAAATACTATTATGTCACTCAATCATTTTAGTCCATAGGGGGAAAGGTTCATTTTTCTAGGGGTAAAACCCAATTGTCTCGGATTTATTCCGTATGTGCAGAGGAAAAATGTGGGATTTAGCTAGGGGGAGTTTTTTCGGCGGAATTAATGTTTCCAGAGATCGACATCTATAAGACCGAGCCTTGCCGCATAACGAACCAGCTCCATTGTGCTGTGAAGATCAAGCTTGTTCATAATACTGGATCGATGATTCTCAACCGTCTTAGGACTTATAAAAAGCCTCTCCGCAATCTCCTTTCCGGAAAGGCCTTCCGCCAGTAGCCTCATGATTTCTTGCTCTCGAGGGGTAAGAGTCCCGTATGCAGCATCCGTTATTTTTGCTTCCTTTAACGGAAATTCCATGAGTTTTTTGACAACTTGTTGGGAGACGGAACTATCGAGGAAATAATCGCCTTCTGTTACGGAATCTAGTGCCGCGAGAAGTCTGTCAGAAGCTGATTCCTTGACCACATATCCCGTGGCGCCCGCCTGGAAAGCCTCGGAAATATATTCTATTTTGGAGTGCATGCTGACGATCAAGACTCGTGTTTCACCCAGAAGACTGCGTATTTCGTGAGTAAGCTCAATGCCGCTTTTATCCGGCAGAGATATGTCTATGATAACAATATCGGGCTTGATTTTCTCTGCCATCCGCCGTCCTTTGCGTCCATTTCCAGCCTCACCGACGACTTCAAACCTTGTATCGCGCCCGATTATGGCCTTGAGCCCTTCCCTGAAAAGGGGGTGATCGTCAACAATGAGCACGGTCTTTTTCTTAACCACTGATTCTCTCCTTATATGGAAACTCTATGAGAATCTTTGTGCCTCGGGTTGGGCGGGATTGAATAAACATCCTGCCTTGGAGCAGACGGACCCTTTCCTCCATGTTTCGAAGTCCCATACGTTTTTCATTAGAGATTCTTGCCATGCGTTCCTCTACATCAAAACCCCTGCCATCATCCTCAATGCGAAGGATGACATTGGGAGAAGATGCGACCAGCCTTATGAACACATCCTTGGCTTTCGCATGTTTCTTAATATTGTTGAGCCCTTCCTGAATCAGTCGATATACGTTGATCTCAATATTAGAATCGAGCTGCAAGTTATCCATACCTGCCGAATGAAAATCCACACTCAGTCCGCTTTGTTCGGCGAAATCCTCACAATATTGATAGACCGTGCTCACCAACCCTAATTGATCCAGACTCGGAGGTCGCAAGTCATATGTCAGGTCCCGGATGGTCATAATGGTTTTGTGAAGTATTTCGGATAATTGCAACGCTTTTTTTCTCAGTTCTGGAACCACTTCCGGATTGTCGTCAAATAGGGTATCGCATCCGATTTTTAGCGTGGAAAGGTCCTGTGCGACCCTGTCGTGGAGTTCGCGGGAAATCATCTGTCGCTCGCTTTCCTGGGCCTTCATCAGTTGTTGTGTGAGGGCATGGATATGGTCTTCGGCCAGCTTCTGATCGGTAATGTTTCTGGCAACCTGGATATAGCCTTCAATCTTACCTGATTTGTTCATGAGTGGAACGCAATAGGTATCCCAGAAGGTTTCCCCTTCTATCCCTTTTACCCTGGTTTGACGAATGAGTGCCCTTTCCGTTTTTCCCGTTTCCCGCGCCTTTACAGTCGGACACCCTTGACATGGGTTATCACGGCCCACAAAAATCTTGTGACAAAGTTTTCCTACTATGTCTTCCGGCGACATCCCGTGTACCATGGCTGTTGTTTTATTGCCCCAGATAATCCTCATGTCCTTATCAACATACCGAATTCTGTCAATCGAGGCGTCCAGGACTGCACGCATATGTGCCTCGCGCTCACGTACCGCCTCCTCCGCGAGCTTTCGCTCGGTGACCTCCCTTAAAAAAACGAGGGAGACCGGTTCTCCGCGATACATCGTTTTAGTTGCGGAGACCTCAAGATCGATCGTGCCTCCGTCCTTTCGCACTCCTTTGCATTCATATCTTGTCGGCGCCTGCTTACCCTTTTGCCTTTGACGATTTATTTCAGTCACCCGTTTACGGTCATCTGAGTGGACAAAAGCCCATACCGGCTTTCCTACAATATCATCAGGCACATTATAGCCGAAAATCTCTACAAATTTTTGGTTGACAAACACATGATTGTCTCCTTTAAGGATAGCCACCCCGTCATTTGAATGCTCAACCGCCATTCGATAGCGTTCCTCGCTTTCCATTAGGGCGTTTTCCGCATACCTGCGTTTAGCGGCCTCTTTCTCTAACTCTTTGACTTTTTTTTTGAGTACTTCGTAAGTTAATCCACGTTCCATAGCTATGTTCTCCAGTTGTCATCACAAACTGAAAAAGGCCTAAACATTGCATCCGGAAATGGCCTTTCCGGATTCGCTCTACAGTAGTGAACGTTCAGCCACCGGCAAAACCCACTAGGAAGCAACACATTAAACCGAGTGCTAAAAGCTGACCGCTGCGTGCTATATCCTGAAATTTCTCATTTCTAGATTGACATTGACTCATATTGTAAAATATACACCAAGAATCCGTCGGCAGTCAAACAAAGTAAGTTCCGGCTAATCTACGGCAATCTTAGAAGCAACTTTGGCGATTTTCTGGATAGACACCTTTCTTTATCTCTGATAATAACTCTATATTGGTTTGAAATCACTGTAAAAAGAATCGCTTGACACCCTTTCATATAGTGAGGGCAGGATAAATGAAAAGAAAAACACGTCTTTCCGAAATAAAAATTTGTGTAAAAGGGGGAGGTGACGTTGCTTCCGGTGTTGCCTGGAGACTCCATCAATGCGGTTTCAGAGTTTGTATCACGGAGATCAAACACCCCATGGCGGTGAGGAGGAAGGTCTCATTCTGTGAGGCAGTCTATGATGGACACATGGTGGTGGAAGGAGTAGAGGCTTTGCTTGTCCGAGATGTGGAGGATGTTTATTCTGCATGGGAGAAAAACAAACTACCTGTTATTGTGGATCCTACTTGTGAGTCAAGGCATCTAATTAAACCTGACGTGATTATTGATGGCATTCTGGCGAAAAAAAACACCGGGACATCTATAAATGACGGACCTACGGTTATTGCCCTGGGACCAGGATTTGTAGCAGGAAGAGATGCCCATTTCGTGGTAGAAACCAATCGGGGCCATTACCTTGGACGCCTTTTGACTACCGGTTCGGCACAGCCTGACACAGGTGTACCAGGTCCGGTCCAGGGAATTACCACAGATAGGGTCTTAAGGGCGCCTGCCGAAGGCCAATGGCAGAGCAAGTTGCAAATAGGTGATCCGGTTAAAAAAGGCGATGTAATGGGGGCCGTATCAGGAGTTGAGGTGAATGCAATGATAGACGGTGTCCTAAGAGGCCTGATTCGGCCGGGAATCCAAGTCAATAAAGGGCTCAAAATTGGAGATATAGACCCCAGGGGCATAAAGGATCACTGTAACAGTATTTCGGAGAAGGCCCTAGCCGTTGGTGGAGGAGTCCTGGAAGGGATACTGAGAAAGGCCTCCTAATCCCTCTCATTGATGGGGACATAGCCTCGTTTTTTTCTCCCCACATAGATCTGACGCGGACGATGGAGCTTCCATTTGGGATCATCGATGCTTTCCTTCCACTGGCTGATCCAACCGGGCAAACGGCCTATGGCGAACATGACAGTAAACATATCAAGCGGGATTCCGATTGCCCTTAAAACGATGCCGCTGTAAAAATCCACATTGGGATAAAGATCGTGGTCCTTGAAATAGGAGTCTTTTAAAGCGACCTCTTCCAGCCTTTTGGCAATATCTAATAAGGGGTCATGACGTTTCAATTTTTTCAATAGCTTGTGGCACGTCTTTTCCATAACGCGGGCCCTTGGGTCATAGGTTTTATAAATGCTGTGGCCAAAGCCCATCAATCTAAAAGGGTCGTTACTGTCCTTTGCCCTAGCCACAAAGGGGGACAGGTCTCCTCCATTATCCTTAATCTGCTGGAGCATTTCTACCACGGCCTGGTTGGCTCCGCCGTGCAAAGGACCCCATAGAGCTGCTATGCCTGCGGAAATAGCCGCATAAAGATTGACACGTGCGCTACCTACAAGCCGAACAGCTGCAGTGGAGCAATTTTGTTCATGGTCCGCATGCAAAATCCAGAAAACATTCAAGGCGGTTACCAGGTCATCATCAATTACGTAAGGACGTACCGGAGAGTCAAACATCATATTCAAAAAGTTGGCACAATAGGACAAATCGTGCCTTGGATATACCACGGTATGGCCCATGGACATCTTATAGGACATGGCGGCCATGGTTCGCACCTTGGAAAGGAGCCGGGTGAAAGTTATGTTTATTTCCTCTTCTTCGCTCCTCTCAGGCAACTCAGGATAGAATGCCCTCAATGCATTCACCATAGACGAAAGGATACCCATAGGATGGGCTCTTCTTGGAAAATTTTCAAAAAAGGTGCGCATATCTTCATGGACCAGGGAATGGTCGTTCAGCATAACGGAAAAATCGTTCAGATCTTTCCTTTTGGGAAGCTCCCCATTAATTAATAGATAGGCAGTCTCTACAAATGTTGAATGCTCCGCCAACTGTTCTATCGGAATTCCCCGGTACCGCAAAATCCCTTTTTCACCATCCATGAAGGTGATGCTGCTCTCGCAGCTTCCGGTATTTGCGTAACCAGGGTCAAGAGTGATAAACCCGGTTTCTTTATAAAGACTATAAATATCGACGGCCTTTTCCCCCTCAGAACCTATCACAACAGGCAATTCATAGGTCTTACCGTCAAAAACTAATTTG
>CAZUHR010000024.1:0-18850 GCA_964620335.1 uncultured Desulfobacteraceae bacterium | reverse complement strand
AGACCGTATTTCAGGCCTTCAAAGAGGGGAGTGAGCCAAAAAAATATTCGCCAAATCCTAAAGCCCCGAAGTCCGATCAGTTTTTGCAGTACGACATGGACGAGGCCAATTAGAATTGATTTATGATTCCAGGTCTTTTACCCCCTGAAGCACAGTGTCAAATAGTTCCTGGACATCTTCCTTTTCCAGGCATGAGAATGCAACCCTGAGATCTGTTTTGCCAAGGGAAATAAGGCCTACCCCATATCTTTCCAGCAGATGAACCCTAAGTCTTTCTGCTTCCAAGGTCTTTAACTTCAGACACATGAAATATCCTGAGTTAAAGGGGTATACATCCCATGCCTTCTGGTATTTAGGATCGGAAAGGACCTTTTTTACCTCATCAGCCCTATCTTTCATGATCTCGAACTTTTCTTTTTTTTCTGCTCCGTAGGATTTAGAATTCAAAGATTTGAGAAGAATCTCCTGACTCAAATGGGAGGCATTGGAGATAGATCCCCTTACCGCGCCCGCGGTTTTTCTTTCCAAGGCATCATAGGGCTCTGAATCGCCACCAAAATCTGCACCATAAGTTATAAAGCCAACCCTCAGACCCCAGGCAAAATTTTCTTTAGTGGCTCCATCCAACTTAATTGCAAGCAATTTGGGATGTCTGTTTACTATCTTTGTGAAGATGGATTCCTTGAGCACTTCTTCACCATAAAAGAGTCCGAAATATGCATCATCCGTAATAGCAAGGACATTGGTACCTTTCTCGGCCTCATTTGAGAGGATATCAGCAATCATGTCCCCTTCTTCAGGAGATATGGTATATCCGGTAGGGTTGTTTGGGAAATTAAGGATAACAATGATCTTTTCCCTGCCTTGAGACTCAGATTGTATACAGGCCTCGAATGCATTGATGTTAAATTTTTTTCGATCATCAAAAAGAGGATAATGAGCTATCCTGGCCCCCCGCCTTACTGAGAATATGAGATTATAGTTTCCCCACATCTTGTCAGGTAGAACAATTACATCCCCGGGGTCAACCCACATATCTGATAAAACGCTCAACCCGTGTGTGATGGCATTGGTCACAATTGGAAGGCTCACCTTTTTTCCTTTGAGCGAGGGGTTCTTTTCAAATATTAATTCCTTCCATCTTTGACGAAGAGGCATAATACCGAATGAGGGGGCATAGGTAACCGCCTCCTCGGGCGCCAGTCCTTGTACCATGGCCATGACGGAAGGCAGATACATGGTTTTGCCTTTTTCGGTTGCCATTCCGATCGTAGCATTAAATCTGTGGGCCTTTTCCCTGGCTTCAGCACTCTGGGAGAGGATGCCTTTTGGAAAAAACAGGCTTTTCCCTACGACCGATAACATATCGTAGACATACTCGTTGCCGCCTCTTATGATTTCGTTTAGTTCTTTTGCGATTGGGTTCATAGCCATAACATACTCCTGACAGTTTATTTTAATCCATGTACCGGAAGCGATTGATTGAGAATTGCCTTTAGATTTTGATTAACTGGTGGTCGGCAGAATTGTCAAGTGAAATTAGGTCAAAAAATTCTTGACAGGCATTGCTGTAGAGCATAGAAATAAAAAGACCGGTCGGTATATTGTGTCTAAAATCGGTATGTGTTATGCAAAATAAAGGAACCTTAACAAGACAAAATATTACAGAAAAATCCCTGCAGGTCTTTTCAGTTAAGGGATATTTCAACACCTCTATAAACGATATTCTTGCGGCGACAGGCCTGACAAAGGGCGGTCTTTACGGGCATTTTGCAAGCAAAGAGGATATCTGGTACGCAGTCTATGATGAGGCTGTAAAAATCTGGAGAAGTATCGTATTTAAAAATACAAGGAACGTTATTAATCCACTTGAACGGATAGAAATAACTATTGAAAATCATTTATCAAATTATTTAGGAAAAGATGTTTTTGAGGGCGGCTGTTTTTTCGTCAACATGCTGGTTGAAGTCTCCGGGCAATCTGAAAAGATGAGCAGGCAGATCCTAAGAGGTTTTGTACAGTTTTCCAAACTGTTACGCAGGTGGTTAGAAGAATCCGATGAGAAGGGATTGTTGAAGAAAGGGCTGAACCATAGGGAAATTTCTAACTTTATTGTAATCACTCTAAACGGGGCAGCGACACTGTACTCAGCAAGCAAAGATCCTTCAATCTGGAAGCAAACAATCACTCAGTTACGTTTTTATATCAATCAGTTGAAGTGTTAATACCAACAATTGTTTGACCTTTTAACCCCTATTGGGGGGATAATCAGCCAGCCAGTTTGGTTCTTGTTGACTCACGTTAGGTTAAACAATATATTACCTGAATCTTGCATAAACAATCTTGAATGGATTAATAATAAAATATAATTTCATGTACTTAGATAGGGTTTATAGGTATAGTATTCATTTTTTTAGAACAGATACACGTTATCAGATTCTGAAAGGGGAAGATTTATGAGGGATGTAGTTATTGTGAGTGCATGCAGGACTGCTATTGGTGATTTTGCCGGTTCGCTCAGTTCTGTTTCCGCGACCGACCTCGGGGCGATTGTGATTAAGGAGGCAATACGACGTGCCGGCATAAGGGATGAGGCTATTGACGAGGTGATTATGGGCAGTGTGCTGCCCCATGGCCTAGGACAGAACCCCGCAAGGCAGACCATGGTTAGGGCCGGCCTACCCTGGGAAGTCGGGGCCATAACCGTAAACAAAGTATGTGGATCAGGATTGAAGGCTGTGATGCTTGCAGCCCAGGCCATTCAATGCAACGACGCAGAAGTGATAGTGGCAGGTGGACAGGAAAACATGAACCTGTGCCCGTATATGCTTGAGAAGGCAAGAACCGGTTACCGGATGAACAATAATACTCTGATTGACGGTATGGTTCATGATGGACTGTGGGATCACGTAAATGATTTTCATATGGGAATAAGTGCTGAACTTGTTTCTGAAAAGTACGGGGTGAGCAGGGAAGATACGGACGCATTTGCCATGAATTCTTATAAAAGGGCATGGAAGGCCATTGAGGGGGGTAATTTTAAGGATGAGATCATCCCTGTTGAGGTCCCTGCTAGAAAAGGGGATCCAAAAATATTTGATACGGATGAGATCCCTTTGCGAAAACCTAGGACCAGCCCCCAAGGATTGGCAGGATTGCGCCCGGCCTTTAAAAAAGATGGCCTTGTTACAGCGGGAAATGCATCCAAGATAAGCGACGGAGCAGCGGCATTAGTAGTAATGTCCAGAGAAAAAGCGAATGAATTAGGATGCGAGCCGATGGTCCGTGTAGGAGCTCAGGGCGCAGCAGGAATTGATATGAAATATGTGCTTGTAGCTCCCATCTTATCTATACCCAAGGTTCTTGCCAAAGATGGTCTTAAGATAGAGGACATAGACATCCATGAAATCAACGAGGCCTTCAGTACATCCTCTGTGGCCATCAACAGGGAGCTGGGAATAGACCCCGAAAAGGTGAATGTCAATGGAGGAGCCGTGGCACTTGGTCATCCTATTGGGGCGAGCGGTGCACGTGTTCTGACTACACTTATATATGCGATGAAGGACAGGGGACTCAGTGTTGGGCAGGCCTCCCTGTGCCTTGGCGGCGGTGAGGCAGTGACGCTGGTCGTGTACAATGAGTAGATGGGGCGTATTGCCCGCCGTCCGGTAGATGGGTTAAAATAATGGATTAAAGGGAAATATCATTCCATTTTGATACTTAAAACAAAGGAGAGGAGATTATGCGAGATGTAGTTATTGTTTCTGGTGCGAGGACACCCGTGGGTTCTTTTGGCGGATCTTTGAAGACGACACCGGTAGTCCAACTTGGTGCCTTGGTATTAAGAGAAACCCTTAAAAAGGTTAATTTGAGACCAGTGGCGACCGATTCCTTGACACAGTTTGAACCGGATGCCCTGAAAGGTTTAGGGATGATAGAGCTTGAAAATGAGGGTTACGACTATGACGATTCCCTTCAGCCGGTTCAGATCGACGAAGTGATTATGGGAAATGTTGTGGGTGCAGGCCAGGGACAGAATGTCGGCCGACAGTCCATGATCAGGGCAGGAATATCTAAGGAAACCGGCGGTTTCACAGTGAACAAAGTGTGTGCTTCTGGCATGAAGGCCGTGGCCCTTGCTGCACAGGCGATTCGTTTTGAGGAAGCAGAGGTGATCCTTGCCGGTGGAATGGAAAACATGAGTTTAATTCCCTACGCCATTCCCGCAGCCCGGTGGGGCGCACGTATGAATAATGCGGACATGGTTGATCTCATGATTATGGACGGTCTGTTTGAGATCTTTTATGGATACCACATGGGCCTCACCGCAGAGAACATTGCGGAAAAATATGCAATATCAAGAAATGAGCAGGATGAGCTTGGGGCCCTGAGCCACCAGCGTGCCAGGAAGGCGATTGTAGACGGGACATTCAAGGATGAAATTGTTCCTGTCATAATCCCGCAGAGAAAGGGAGATCCTGTGGTTTTCGATACTGATGAGAGACCTATGGATACCAGTGTGGAAAAAATGGGCAAGCTGAGGCCAGCCTTTAAGAAAGATGGTACGGTAACTGCCGGAAATGCTTCCGGTATTAATGACGCAGCTGCCGCTCTACTTCTCATGTCAGTCGATAAGGCCAAGGAACTCGGCCTGAAACCCCTTGTCAAAATCAAGGCGTATTCATCCGCCGCTATAGATCCGGCCTATATGGGCCTTGGCCCGATTCCCGCCGTAAGGAAGATTTTGAAAAAGACAAGGCTCTCAATTGATGATTTTGGGAGCATTGAACTGAATGAGGCTTTTGCCTCACAGGCTATTGCATGCATACGTGAACTGAAATGCGATATAGAAAAAACAAATATTCTTGGAAGCGGGATCTCCATCGGTCACCCCATCGGCTGTACAGGTGCCCGGCTTATCCTTACACTGATGGGATTGATGCTGAGGGGCGGTCACAACCTCGGGTTGGCCTCTCTCTGTATCGGCGGCGGACAAGGCATGGCAACGATACTTGAAAAAGTCTGATAATTGTCGAATAAATATTGAAAGCCATCAAAGGAAAATCGACAATCTAAAACAGTCAATCAAAAGGGGGAGTCAACATGGCTTACGAAAACATTATTTTTGAAATGGAAGGAGATGTGGCGGTTATTAAAATCAATCGGCCCAAGGCACTAAATGCCATAAACGCCGATCTCCTTGCGGAAATGAGTGACGCTTTAAACAAGATCGAGAAGAATACCTCTGTTAGAGCACTGGTGCTGACGGGAGAAGGGGATAAGGCATTCGTGGCAGGAGCTGACATCGGCTACATGGTGAAACTTGATCCCCTTCAGAGCCGGAAATTTTCGCGTTACGGTCAAGAGGTTTTATTTGGCCTGGAAAAACTTCCCATTCCCGTAATAGCCTGTGTAAATGGGTTCGCCCTTGGAGGTGGGATGGAACTTGCTATGGCGTGCGACTTCATTTATGCCTCTGAAAACGCAAAGTTCGGCCAGCCTGAAATCAACCTCGGCATTATCCCCGGCTTCGGCGGGACACAGCGTCTCTCCCGGTTGGTTGGAAAAGCCGTAGCCAAGGAGCTCTGCATGACTGGCGTGATGATTACTGCACAGGAGGCTAAAGAGATCGGTCTTGTTAACAAGGTCTTCCCTGCCGAAAAGATCTGGGAAGGGACCATGAAGACCGCTAATGTAATTGCATCCAAAGGGAAAGTCTCCATGAAAGCGGTTAAAAGGTGTATTGACCGTGGTTTCGACCTGGACCTGCATTCCGGATGTTATATGGAATCGGATAATTTTGGATTATGCATGTCAAGCCCTGATGGCAAGGAAGGGATGTCTGCATTTTTGGAGAAGAGGAAACCAGAATTTAAAGGGGAGCTGAGCTAAAAATGGATTTTGCCTTGACTGAAGAACAACAGATGGTTAGGGACATGGCCCGGAAGTTTGCGGAAACGGAAATCAAGCCAAAGGCTGCGGAACTTGATGAGAAGCATGAACATCCTGCCGATATTGTCAAGCAGTTGGGAGAATTAAAGATGATGGGTATTGCTGTTCCTGAGGAATACGGCGGCGGAGGCATGGACTATGTGAGCTATGTTCTCGCCCTTATTGAAGTTTCCAAGGCGTGCGCGTCTACAGGCGTCATCATGTCCGTAAATAACTCCCTTTACTGTTTCCCTGTCCAAGAATATGGCACCGAAAAGCAAAAGAAAAAATATCTCTATCCATGTGCCGCCGGTGAGGTGATAGGATGCTACGGCCTCACAGAGGCGGGCGCGGGATCGGACCCTGCAGGGATGCGCACCACAGCCGTGAGGGATGGGGACGAATGGATTATAAATGGTGAAAAAAAATTTATTACAAACGGCAATGTATCAACCTACGGTGTTATTGCGGCGGTTACTGAAAAGGGGAAGGGATACAAGGGGATTAGTTCCTTTGTCTTGAATTTTGAAGACACGCCCGGCTTCAAAGTTAGCCGCGTGGAAGATAAATTAGGTATACTGGCCTCCGGTACAGCGGAGATGCTTTTCGAAAATGCAAGACTGCCCGCAGATGCCCTTCTTGGACAAGAGGGTGAGGGTTTCAGGCAGATGCTTACCACCCTTGACGGTGGCCGGATCGGCATTGCATCACAGGCTATCGGGATCGGCAGGGCCGTATTGGAAGAGGCCCTGGAATATGCCAAGACCAGAGAACAATTCGGGAAACCAATAAGCCGGTTTCAGGGCATCCAGTGGAAACTGGCGGACATGGCCACGGAGTTGGATGCCGCTGAATTGCTGACCCTCAGAGCCGCATGGTTAGAGGATCATGGAAAGCCCTATGAGAAGGAATCCGCAATGGCCAAGATGTATGCCTCAGATGTGACCATGAAGGCCTCTATAGAGGGGATTCAGATCCTGGGTGGATATGGTTATTGTAAGGAATATCCTATGGAACGGCATATGCGGGATGCAAAGATATGCCAGATCTATGAGGGCACGAATGAAATTATGCGTATGGTCATTGCAAACAATCTTTTAAAAGGGCGATAGTAAAGGAAGTCGGAAGGGGGGTTTGGAAGGAGGTGCTCCATGTCTTCGATTTTTAACCAAAAGGTATATGACGAAATTGAGGAAGCGCAAGTCAAATGGAATGAGGAGTTAGACAGGATTTTTTCCTCAAGACCCGAACGGCTTAAGCGATTCTCCACAGTTTCAGACCGAGAAATAAAAAGGATTTATACCCCCAAAGACGTCGGAAGCCTGGATTTCATGAGAGACCTTGGTTTTCCCGGTGAATATCCTTTTACCAGGGGTGTTCAACCATCCATGTACAGGGGGCGTCTCTGGACAATGCGTATGTTCGCAGGCCTTGGAAGCGCAACAGATACCAACAAAAGATTTCATCTTTTGGTAAAAGAGGGCCAAACCGGATTATCAACCGCATTTGATATGCCCACATTGATGGGGTATGACACGGATTCGCCGAAAGCAAGGGGCGAATGCGGAAAATGCGGGGTCGCAATTGATAACCTGAAGGACATGGAGGACTTGTTTGAAGGCCTCCCCATTGATCGAATTACCACCTCTATGACCATTAACCCACCGGCCTCTGTGCTGTGGGCTATGTATATTGCCGTCGCTGAAAAGCGGGGAATAGAAAGAAAGGTTATTGGCGGTACCATCCAGAACGACATGCTTAAAGAGTTCATCGCACAAAAAACATTCATGTGTCCACCCAAACCTTCTGTTCGTGTCATAACGGATACGGTCGAGTTTGGAACCAATGAAGTTCCCCGTTGGAATACAATAAGCATCAGCGGGTACCATATCAGGGAGGCAGGCTCAACAGCTCTCCAGGAATTGGCCTTTACATTGGCAGATGGGATCGCCTATACACAGGCAGCCGTGGACAGGGGGCTTGACGTGGATGCCTTTGCGCCCCGATTTTCTTTCTTTTTTAATTCCCACCTTGATTTTTTTGAAGAGATTGCCAAGTTTCGGGCGGCCAGAAGAATTTGGGCCAGGATCATGAAGGAGAGGTTTAAAGCCAAAGATCCAAGGTCCTGGTGGTTGAGATTTCACACCCAGACCGCGGGATGTTCGCTCACAGCCCAACAACCCTACAATAACGTTGTACGCACAGCCCTCCAGGCGTTAGCGGCGGTGATGGGTGGAACTCAGTCATTACATACCAATTCCTTAGATGAAGTTCTTGCCATACCTACAGAGGAAGCCGCTACCATCGCTTTAAGGACCCAACAGATTATTGCAGAAGAATCAGGGGTGACAAATACTATTGATCCACTTGGGGGGTCCTATTTGGTTGAATCGCTGACCAACGAGATGGAAGAAGAGGCGTTAGAGATCATCCAAAAGATTGATGATATGGGTGGTATGTTAACCGCAATAGAAAAAAACTATCCACAGCTGGAGATTGCAGATGCGGCATACCGTTACCAGAGACAGATTGATCAAAAGGAAAAGACCGTTGTTGGGGTCAATAAATACGCTACCGACGAGGAAATTCCGGTTGATGTACTGGAAATTGATGAGGAGCTTGAAAAACTACAGATAGAGAAGACCAATCGTGTCAAGAGTGAGCGTGATGCAAAAAAGGTAAAGGAGTGTCTTGAAAAAGTGGGTGAAGCCTGTGCGGGAACTCAAAACGTAATGGAACCGCTTATAGAGGCTGTGAAGGCCTATGCCACGCTGCAGGAAATATGCGATGTTTTTCGCGCTGTTTTTGGAGAATACAGGGATCCGGGAATCTATTAATTCTGGCGATTTTCAATTGACAATTGACTATTGAAAGAAACCCTTGACGTTTAAATAGTCAATTGCCAATAGTCAATCTGCATTAGGGGATGCAATGGGGAAAAAAAGACAAATAAGGGTTATGGTTGCAAAACCGGGCCTGGATGGACACGACCGGGGTGCCAGAATTATTGCCAGGGCATATCGAGACGCGGGCTTTGAGGTTGTGTATTCAGGACTTCATCAGACTCCGGAAGAGATTGTAGAGGCGGCCATACAGGAAGATGTTGACATGATAGGTCTTTCCAGCCTGGCAGGTGCGCACAATTACCTGTTTCCGAGGACTATAGATCTTTTGCATGAAAAGGGAGCAGATGATATAGTGGTCTGTGGTGGAGGAATTATACCTGATGAAGATATTCCCAAATTAAAAGAAGTGGGAATCAAAGAGATTTTCACTCCCGGAACGTCATTGGATGACATAGTTAATTGGGTAGAAGAAAACGTAAAACCGAGGTAAGATGAGAGTATTATGAGTACTGTTGCAGAGAAGGTGGTTGCTGGCGATATCAGGGCCGTTGCGCGGCTTATTCGCGATATAGATGATGGCATGCCCGAGGTGAGAGAGATCCTTAAAGAGCTGTATCCTTCAACCGGAAATGCATATGTGCTTGGTATTACCGGGGCCCCCGGCGTAGGGAAAAGTACGCTCGTTGACCAGATAATCAGCCACATGAGGAAAGACAATAAGACTGTGGGCGTCCTTGCAGTTGATCCTACCAGCCCATTTTCGGGAGGGGCTATCCTGGGTGATAGAGTCAGAATGCAGCGTCACAGTATGGATGAGGGTGTCTTTATCCGCTCTATGGCGACACGCGGGCATTTCGGGGGTCTTACACAGTCCACCCGGAGCGCTATTGATGTGCTGGATGCCATGGGCAAGGATTATATTATAGTTGAAACGGTGGGAGTAGGTCAGGATGAGGTTGACGTTGTAAAAAGCGCCCATACTACTGTTATTGTCGTTATTCCGGGAATGGGAGACGATATTCAGGCGATTAAGGCCGGGATTCTTGAGACTGGCGACATATTCATAATCAACAAGGCGGATAGGGAAGGCGCGGACAAGACCATGAGTGATCTCAAATTAATGATAAATATGGATAAGAAAAAATACGCGGGGGGCAAATGGAAACCCCCCATACTTAAAACACAGGCAGTCTTTGACAAGGGCGTTAGCGAGTTCCTGGAAGAAATCGAAAAACACCGGCAGTATCTCATACGAACCTCGGGAGAGCTGCAATTCAGGAGAAAGAAGAACAGGGTACGAGAAGAATTGACAGACATGTTAAAAAAACGGCTCATTGAAGAAGTACTGGAGAATCTCACTGAAACAGGTCAATTTGACCAAGCTGTTGATTCCATTGTTGAAGGGAAGATTGATCCGTATTCAGCCTGTGATAACCTTGTGCTTCCCGCGATAGGCGTATTTTCAGGGGAGCCCGTGAAAAGTTAGTGGTTTTTTCGAGATTGAAACCCGTTTCCATATCAGACATCCTATGGTGGGTAAGGCAGGTTATTCTTGTATTGCTTGGCTTGTTCTTTTTCCTTTTCGGAATCCACCTGTTAATCGCTGCATATAAACTAAAAGATCCTGCCGCGTTTATAATGGCTTTTTTTGCCTCCAATTTTATCATCCTAATCAGTGCCACTCTCCTAATTGGTTTTGTCTATCGCATGGTCAAGTCCTATTGGAATATTAAGAGTGATGACGTTGAAAATTAAATTAATCAATATGTTATGTTCAAAAAATAAAGCTGAATATTAAGTTAATAATAAAGGGGGATATCAATGGCGAGCCGTAAAAAATCTCAACCTATTGGGAAAAAGCTGATGGGCCTGAGGAAAAAGAAAAAGTTAACCCTCAAAAATCTGGGCAATGAAACAGGGCTGGCAACACAGTACATCTCCAAGGTGGAGAAAGGGGAGGTGACCCCGCCGGTCTCCGTACTTCTACAGCTTTCGAGGGCACTTGAAATAGACTCAAGCATACTCCTAAGAGAGGAAAAAGAGCGCGTAAAGAAAAGGAAGTCCGATGACTATCAGAAGAGAACCGAGGCATATACTTACGAGACGTTGACGCCAGAGGCGAGACACAAACATCTCAAGGCCTTCAAGGTTTTTATTGATCCAAAATCAGCCCACAAAGGCATCAGCTACCAGCATCTCGGTGAGGAATTCCAATATGTGCTCAAGGGGAAAATAGAGGTAATGGTTGGAGAAAACAAGAACATCCTCGGACCTGGTGACTGTTTACATTTTAATTCTTCCATTTCCCATATGCTACGGAACGTCAGTTCGGAAAAGGCTGAGTTACTTGTTGTGCTGTATACACCTTAAAAAAATATTTGGCTGCCAGCCTTCAGCATTCAGTCTTTTAGAGGGGAAAGCATGGCCTATCAATTAACTGAAGAGCAGCGAATGATCCAGGCAATGGTGAGGGAATTTGCAAGAGAGGAGCTTATACCCAGCGCCGCAAAGAGGGACGTAACAGGGGAATTTCCGGCGGATAACATCAGAAAGATGGGTGAACTTGGCCTTATGGGCATGACTGTGCCTCCCGAATATAATGGCGCGGGTGCTGATACCGTCAGTTATTCCGTGGCCCTACAGGAGATTGGCTATGCCTGCGCTTCTACCGCAGTAATCATGTCGGTTCACAACTCGGTAGCCTGCGGACCTGTCTACCTTTTTGGATCGGAGTATTTAAAGGAGACCTATTTGAAACCCTTGGCCTCTGGAGAAAAAATAGGATCTTTTGCGCTTACGGAACCGGGAGCCGGCTCTGATCCTGCAGGCCAGAAGACAAAAGCAGTAAAAGACGGGCACAGCTATATCATAAACGGAACAAAGGTGTTTATCACGACAGGGAAGAATTCGGATCTGACAGTAGTAACCTCTTATACGGACAGGACAAAAAAGCATCATGGTATAAGTGCCTTCGTTGTTGAAAAAGGGACTCCCGGATTTTATGTGGGGAAAGAGGAAGACAAGATGGGGCTCAGGGGCTCTGATACTGCAGAACTTATTTTCGAGGACTGCCGGGTACCGGAGGAAAACCTGCTTGGAAACGAAGGAGACGGTTTTGTAATTGCCATGGCCTCTCTGGATGGCGGTCGCATAGGTATAGCCTCGCAGTCTGTCGGCCTGGGCCAGGCTTGCCTCGACGCGGCAGTGAGCTATGCCAAGGAGAGGGTCCAGTTCAATAAGCCCATTTCCCAGTTTCAGGGGATCCGATGGATGATAGCCGATATGGCCACACAGATAGAGGCAGCTAGGCTCTTGACTTTCAATGCCGCTGCAATGAGAGACCGGGATGAGAATTTTTCTGCGGCCGCTTCAATGGCTAAGGTTTTTGCCTCTGAAATGTCCAACAAGGTAGCCTATCAGGCGCTACAGATTCATGGTGGGTATGGATATATCAAGGAGTATCCAGTTGAGAGATTTTACAGGGACGCAAGGGTCTTAACCATCTACGAAGGGACTTCAGAAATTCAGAGAATAGTTGTTGCAAATCATGTCATTGGGAAATAGGTTGCCGCAAGACCTATGGCCGAAAAGCTTCTTCCTAATTTTCTTCTAAATGTCCTGTCTTTTGAGTGACTTTTCAAGGGTGCTAATTACTTGCGGGATGGCAGCATTAAACAGAAGCCCGATTTGGGTTTTACTACGGTCAACCAGCATTCCACACTGGCATTCGAAAAACGGAATAACGATGATCATCTTTCCGTCTTCGAGGTCTAAAATATAATAACTCCCGAGCCCGGGAAATTCAGATTTATTAAGTGCTCCTTTAAGAAACTCGGTAAGCTCATTGAATAATTTATTCGCGTGCGGATTTGCATTGAAGCCGGCCAGAGATTTCCCATCGGCAGATACAAATATATCCATTGCAAGTAGGCCCTCTCCCAGGTCTTGCTTTAGTATTTTAACGGAGTCCTTCAATTTTTTTACGTCTATTATTATCCTTCTTTTTGTCTTTTTGATTTCACCTTTATCTTGTTCGGCCTCATCTAAACCTGATTTGCTGCTTTCCTGCGCAGTTCCCAAGTTTTCGTCTACGTTTAAGGTGAATTCATTATCTTTTTCGAGTTTTTCTATTTCTATCTCTATAATATCAGCGGGTCCTATCACCATGCGGTCTTCTTTTTCCGCAGGTGCTTCATCCTTGATCCTGGCCGCATCCAGAATAAGAGACATAAGCTCTGCGTTTATGCTTTTTTTGATATTATATTCTTTGAGGGATAGATCTCTGAACCTAATCTCTGCGTTTTCCCATGTTAGAATTTCACGGGCGGCTTTCTCGCCCTGAATATCTCCGTATACAGCATCATGAAGTTCCCCTTTTATAAAATAAAAGAAACCTTTTTGCTCAGCGCCTTCCTGGTATATTTCAAGAATACATGTCTTCTGTTCCATCTGAATGAGCTGCAGGAAACTACCAATGGATATACTTTTAACAAAGCCGCCTTTGGAAGTCTCCTCTAGACAGTCCAATATTGCAGTCGCCATGGTCTTCAAATCTACAGGCTTTTCCAAGAAAAACCTTAGGGAGCCCAATGACTTCAGTCGGTGCTTTATAATCGGCGTAGCATAAGCACTCATAACTATTGTGGGAATAGACGGGAAATTGTTGCTCATGTAAGCCAGGAGATCAAATCCGTCCATTTGAGGCATGCTCAAATCGGTAACGACAAGATCAATTTTTCTGGACTCCAGCGTATCCACGGCTACTTTTCCGTTTTCTGCGGTAAGTACGCGGAAGTCTGAAGAGTATTTTTCCAGACCGTCGCCTATGCTCAGGGTAAAATCCTTTTCGTCATCTACAATCAGAACGTTTTTCATTTCGTCATAGAACCCTATGGAACAAAAATCCTTGAAAAGATTTTATGTTAACTTCAAACATTTTTTAGAATTTACTATGATAGTTAAAAGTTATGGAAATTGTCAATGCATATGGCATTTTTTGATCATTAGAAGGGGTTGCAATACTTTTTTATTGTAGCTATAGATACCAATTAGGAGGCAGGATTAAAACAGATCCATGTTTGAAAGATACCGAGAAGTTATACCGGAGTTCCTTCAATTCCAGAAAAGCCTATGTAAACCGCTACCAACCCATCTCAGGGTAAACCGATTAAAAATCGATCCGGGACGCCTGGTAAGTTTAATGGAAGAAAAAGGGGTTTGTCTCGGAAAATCTAATGATAAGGATAGGTCCATGTATATTGCACCCGGATTAGACTCGCCTGGCAATATGTTGGAATACTTTCTTGGCTTTTTCCATCCTCAGGCATTTACCTCCTGTCTTGCATCCATAGCCCTTTCGCCAAAAAGAGGTTCCTATGTCCTAGATATGTGTGCCTCTCCGGGTGGTAAAACCTCGCATATGGCACAACTGATGGACAATACCGGTCTGATTGTTGCCAATGACCTTTATCCCAGCAGGCACAGTTCATTGGGACATACCCTGGAAAGACTGGGGGTCTTGAACACTGTTATCACGGGATACCAGGCACAGGAATTCCCCTTAAAGCAACATTTCGGCTTTATTTTAGCCGATGTTCCATGTTCGGGCGAGGGTGGGTTTAGGAAGACATCGGAGACCAGCAAGTACAAAGAAACAAGGGCCAGGTTCTCACTCCCGGAACTGCAGAAGAAAATAATTATCAGGGGGTTTGATCTCTTAAAGGAAAATGGCGTAATGCTTTATTCAACCTGTACATACAACCCGGAAGAAAACGAATCAGTCGTCAGTTTCTTGTTGGAAAACAGGGAAGCTAAACTCCTTCCAATCAATGTAGGCTTTGATTATGAGCCGGGAATAACCGAGTGGGGAAACAGAAAATATGATAAAAGACTTGAAAAGACTGCAAGATTTTACCCGCACCGATGTGACTCAGTGGGATTCTTCATGGCCAGAATTGGCAAGCGAGGATGAACGACACCATCTGTTCGGCTACCTCAAAGAACGGTTCGGAATTCCTGAAGACATTTTTAAAGAGTATTTATTATTCAGGCGCAAAAAAAGCTGGCAACTCATCAAGAACGTAAATCAGGTTGTTTATGCATCAATTCTCAAGGTTTCTAAGGTAGGAGTAAGGGCCTTTCAAAAGGTCGGGGCCTATGTGAGGCCCACAACAAGGATGATCCAGGTCTTCGGCCACAGAGCCACAAAGGCAAGGCTAGAGATTGACGAAGAACAACTCTCGATGCTGCTGAAAGGAGAACAACTCTCAGTTGATCTTGCAGTAGATAGGGGTTACGTGATTTTGACACTTAAAGACAACGGGATTCTGGGCCTCGGATTTTTTGTTAACGGCAGGGTACGTTCCCAGATTTCCCGCAAGGAACTAAGACAGGCAATGCTTATTTATTGACCTGTTGTGTTCCCCTTTTCGCTACAATGCTGACAATCTTTGCAGTTAACAATGAACCCATCAGGATCAGTATATTCAATATTAACGTGTAGATCCAGCCAAAATAGAATATCATTACAGGAAACAGGAAAGGTTTTATGGCGCGGTTCGAAAGAAAGTTAGCCAGATGGAAATCCGGGACATTTTTTTCCCGAAGACCCTTTAGGAGTGGGTACCACGCATAGACAGGGCCCATGGAAAGGATGCCGGCCAAAGATGAAAATGCAATTCCCTTAATTCTCTGCCTCCGGCCAAAAAAGCGCGATATTTTTTCATGTCCTGAAAAGAGATTGAGCACAACCATGGTAATGAAAGCAATTAAAAGGGGAATAGCTATCTGAAGCATTATGCTTCCGCTCATTTTTAGTGCCGTGACCACACGAGCCGATGAGATCGAAAAAAGAATTATGTAAAGCGTAAACACGCCTACCAGAAAGGCCCACAAACGGACAATTTTTTTTATATGACTGTTTCTTTTCATTCTACTGAGCTTATTAGTTCAGCTTTTTATTCCAAGAGTCTAAGTACGTATACGGTTAAGAACGCAACAGGTACGGCAAGAATGAAGGCCGTCAGGTTTCTTGATAAGGCAAACCTCCAGCCTAGCACGGATATTTCTGCTGGCAACTGTATTATACCGACTGTAACCCATGTTACAATAAGCGCAGTTACCGCATACAGGCTGACGTCCAGTTTAAGAAGGGCATTACCAATTACATAGCTGTTTATGGGATTTCCAGTAAAGAGGCTTCCAAAAAAGGCCCCGGTAATTGTGTCTGATAAGTGCTTTCCCAAAAAGAGAGAAAAAAGCATTTCCTTTGAGACGAATGCCTGGAAAAGTCCGATTAGAAAGACGACGCCGATCAGCACCGGGAGTATGGAGGCGAACTGTCTAGCTGTTCGGTTTACTGAACGGAGCAGATTTTCTTTGGCTGTTGTTTTGTTTTCATTGACAGGGACTCCCAACTCGCCCCGCCTGTATCTCTCAACCACATCACGCACCTTGCCATTTACAGAGGTAAAAACTTCGATATCATGTTCAAGAAGTGGTTTTGCAACATTGGGAGAGATGTATCCCGCGATAATCGCCTTGGCTTTTTTTTCTATGGCGATGGCAACAGATCCAATACCCGCACCTCTACCGGCATTGTCAGATAATACTGGGACCGCCTCAAAATCCAGAGTATCAACATCAATTATAAGCAAATATGGCGAAAGCCTGAACCTGTTTTCCACCTCGGCATCCAGATCCGGACCATTTGTTGCTATAGCTATTATCACCTGTATTATTACCTTATTAAAATTAATAGTTAATATATTACTTTATAATACACAATCAGCTCTAAAATATTTGAATCATATTTAAGCGTACTGAACAATAGCCCGCGTGTCAAAATAAAGGTTTGGAATTGTTTATGTCCCCTAATATTTTTTTCCGCCCTGAAAATCCTTGACAGAAAGAAAGCGAGGAATTAAAAAGTCATGAAACGGTTCACAGGATTCAGAGAACAGATAACAGGGAAAAACAAAGTTCCAAGTTGGAACTTTCGGCATGCTGAAGCAAGCTGCGAGTTTTCCTTTAGTCAATAATTCGAGAACCACGTGAACTGATAACCTCTTTTCAAATTTATCTCACTTGTAGCCACGAAGGCTTCCCCGGGTCAGAAGACCGAGTAAAATATCTTCAACACGATAATTAAAAAAAGCCATGAAGGCTCTCCCCTGGTCTGTACTCCAAGGGTAAGATTTTCAGTATCTTTATTAAGGAGGGGAGCATGAGAAAAGAAAAAAAAGGATTTCTGTGGAAATCACTTCTGTTAGCCGGACTTGTGACCGGCATTTTTTTATCGACAACCCCATCGGTTCTCGCCCAGGTAAAAGAGGTCCGAATCGCGGACAGTAAGGGAGACTGGGGCTATCCCAATCCGTATCGCCATTATCCCAGGGGGCCGGGCTATGTGCGCATGAGCTGGGTTTTTGACACCCTTATCTGGAAAGATGATAAGGGTTACATCCCGGCCCTGGCCAGCAAGTGGACCTATGATCCCAAGTCCCTGAGCTTTACCTTTGAGCTCAAGGAAGGGATCAAGTGGCATGACGGCAGGTTGTTCAGCTCGGAGGATGTTGTTTTCACCATTGATTACTTCAAGAAACATCCTTATAGCTGGGTACCCATGGGCGACGTGGCCGGAGCAGAGGCGAGGGGACAAGGAAAGGTAGTCATAAAGTTGAACAAACCTTACGCCCCCTTTCTGGCCTATATAGGCGGCGTCATGCCCATTCTCCCGATGCATATCTGGAAGGATGTGACCGACCCAAGGAAATTCAATGATCCAAAGGCCTATATTGGTTGCGGCCCTTACAGGTTTATGGATTTCAATAAGGCCAAAGGGACCTATCTTTATGAGGCATTTGAAGATTATTACCAGGGCAGGCCGAAGGCGGACCGTCTGATTTATATCAAGGCGGGAAATCCTATCATTACCCTATCAAGCGGCAATGCCGACCTGGCCAATATCAAACCCGAGATGGAAACGACCCTCAAGAAAAAGGGGATGGTCATACTGGTGAATGCCAGGGGGTGGAACAAAAAGCTCATGATCAACCACAGGAAGCCGCCTTTTAACGATAGACGTTTTCGTAAGGCCTTGGCGCACGCGATCAACCAGCAGGAAATCATCGACAAGGCGCACCAGGGCCTCGGCTCACCGGCCTCCTTCGGCCTGCTCTCACCGGATCATGAGTTTTACAATCCGAATACACCGACATACGATCCCGATCCGAACAAGGCACGCCGGATTCTGGAGTCCTTGGGATATGTCAGAGCCACTGACGGCTTTTATAAAAAAGACGGCCTGCCGTTAAAAATAGAAATTCTGGCTTCAAACATAACCGTGGCCGGGGAATCCGTAGCCGACCGGGACGGTGAGGTAATCAAGCGCCAATTGGAAACTGCGGGTATTCGGGCTGATCTGGTGAACATGGAACAGGCTACCGCGGACGGACGGATCAAAAAATGGGATTTTGATGTGGCCATATCCGGGCACGGTGGCCTCTTGGGAGATGCCATAATCCTCAACCGGATGATTTTGCCTAAGGTTACAGGCTCTGTCAATTCGGCCAGGTTCGGGGCTAACGAGGAGCTTATCAAGCTGCTCGAGGCCCAGGTCGCCGAGATGGATATTTCAAGGCGAAAGGCCATTGTTTTTAAGATCCAGGAGATCTATGCCGATGAAGTCCCGGCCATTTCGCTATACTACCCTTCGTCAATGGCCGCCTACAATCCGAAGAAGGGCATCAGGTGGTACTATACACAAGGCGGAATCTCTCTGGGTATTCCGATTTCACAGAATAAGATGTCGTTGGTTAAATAAATGATCGCTTGCTATACCAGGTTGAATTTTTTTTGCGGCTGAAAGCCTTTTGTTATGGTTGAATCCAATGTTACGACATGGGAGTCAGAATCCAGGAGTAAGAATTCAGAATGCGCTTTGTGCATTTTCAGGATGAATGAAAAAACAAAATGATTGCTTATACAAAGCAACCTATTAAAAGGCGGCTCGGTCCGGTCATTAGTTTCGGCTTAGCCGCCTTGGGCATGATCTATTTGAGTTACTCGCTTCC
>CAZUHR010000023.1:0-19041 GCA_964620335.1 uncultured Desulfobacteraceae bacterium | reverse complement strand
GAATCATAACGGCCATAATAGGGGGCCCTGTTTTTTTTAGAATTCTCCTCAAAAGAAGCAGAAATATGTAGCGTGTAACCAACTTTATTAGAGAATGGAGGTTTTATCATGAAGCAAGGGCGTTCAACTTGCAACTTACTGTGGACAGGTTTGAGTGTCGTTTTGGTTATCCTGCTGGCAAACCCGGTTAATGCGGCAATAACCCCGAAGGGTTCTTACGAAGCCATGGCCTTGGCCGATCCGGTCCCCGCAGTATTTGCGTGGAACGGATCCATTGGCTATTACGAAAATCAATTGCTCTATTGCGGAGACGACAAAAGGATTTATGCCTATGATTTAGATACAGGGGCCAGCACCTTGGTTTCAGACACAAGCGGACTTGGCGGTGCATGGGGAAGCGCTACCGGGTTTCTGATCTCCAGCAATGATTATTTGTATTTTCATGATAACGGTGACACCACGAAAGTATACCGTCTCCTGTTAACCAATGCCTGGCCTGCAGCCTGCGAGTCTTTTGATACTGGGTGTAGCGGTTCCATATACAGTTTTGCTCAAAATCCCTGGACAGACGTCATCTGGTTTGCTTCGGCAGAATTCTTCGGCAATATGTATCTGTATGAAATTAATGGTACATTTACTGCTGCCACCCAGAGGGCCGCTTTTGCCCAGCCGAACGGAGGTGGTAACGGGCCGATCATTTTTAAAGAAACACAGACCCTGTTATATGGTGAATCAGTCTGGGGTGGTGATGGGTATTTTCATGTTGTAGATACTTCAACAGGGGCGGTCACTAGACAGGATTATATTACATTTGACGGTGGACTCGCCGCGGCTTGCTACGGCTACGGAGATTATATTTATGCCACTGCCGGAAGCGGGAACACTATTTATTATACTGATGGTAGTATCAAGACAGCGGTTGGTGCTGCTGATGAAGATGCCCAGAGTATTGTCTTTGGGGGCGGAAATCTGTATGTCTGCGAACAGAAATCATCAGATGGGTCCGGCACAATCAGTTTACACAGACTCTGGAGTGCAATAGGGACGATAACCGGTGACGGCAGCAGTAATTGCTTTATTGGTGCCTCTGGTGCGGGGTCAGGCATTTTGGAACGGAATGTTTCATATGTAATTCTTGTGTCAATATTTTTCTTGAGTATTTTTTCGGTAGTAAGGTTTTTTAGGAAAAAGCACTAAATATGAATTTCCGGTCCAATTTCAGGAAGCTGGAATTGGATCGGCCGCATTGATTATTCATGGCTTTGCTAATCAGTGCATAAGAAAAAGGCAGAGATTTACCGGGGCGATGAGATGAGATTTCGATATTTTCAATCAACTTTACTAAGAGGGTTCGGATATTTTTTGTATGCCGTTCTCTTAACAGTCGCTTTGCTGTACTGGCTTTTCCCTTCGAAGGATCTTTATAATTATCTCCAGGCAAATGCAAAAAAGGTTGATTCCCGCCTCGTTTTGGACATTGACCGGATACGTCCCCGTCTGCCTTTCGGGTTTGAGTCATTAGGGACTAAGCTCTTTTTGAAGGAAAATCCGGACACAGCGCTTTTTTCTTCCGAACATATTACTATCAAGCCAAGGATATGGCCTTTGTTACAGGGGCGATTCGATTTTGGGTTTGAATGCAGGGCTTGCGGAGGGGATATTAGTGGCCGGGTTAATTTTATGGAAGGTGGATTAGGCGGGCCTTTTGACGGGGTGATTGAACTGAAAAATATTCGTGTTGGCGATAATGAGTATCTTCCCGTTCTGCTCGGCCATTCTGTTGAAGGAAACTTGGACGGAGACATTCGTTACCATACAACGTCCGGCTCATTAACCGATGGTTCGGGCAGGGCCGACTTCAGGCTGAGGGATGGCAGTCTGAGGTTTTCCGTAGCTGACTTAAATTCCAGATTTATTGACATACGCGCTCTGGAAACAGAGATGGTTATTGAGGATCAAAAGGCCAGTGTGACTCGATTCTGTTTGAGATCCGGGAAGATGAACATAACTCTAAAAGGGAGCATTGACCTGGAAAGAGAATTTACCAAAAGCCGGCTCGGTTTAAAAGGCGAATTAGAGCTGTTCGGAAAGAAAAACCTGCCCTTTCTGGTTGAAGGACCAATAAGCAAGCCAAAACTGATATTTACATCATCTCAGGTGGAATAGTGTTACGGTCATATCATATTATTCTCAAACTTCTTGTAATATCCGTGGTGATATTCGCCGGAGTTAGCACCTTTTATAAGATAGTCCGGTTAAGGCTAAATCAAGATAATTTGCAACCTCCGGTCAAAATTTCCACAGAGGTTGTGGAAAACCGGAAAGGACCTACTCGACCGGAGTCCTGTGTGGGCATTGATAGCGATAAAAGAATTTCTGCCGTTTCAAAAACCCACCCTGATCCTGTACTTCATAAGCTCGCCTTGCGCGGCACAGTAAACAGTGGTCAGGAAAATGCCCTTGCTGTTATTGAAGACAGGGAAATTCGAAGACAGGGGTTATACAGAATCGGGGATCCCATTCAAGGTGGCGTCATAAAGGAAATATTGAAGGAAAAAGCGATTATACGGTTCAGGGAGAAGGATGAGATTCTGGTGATGGAGAGCGGAGCCCCATCAGAAGAACTGAGCAAATATGCGGAAAAGGAATTCGGTAAAGGCGGTATATCCGTCAGGGTGGCACACGAAGACCTGGAAAAGGCATTTAAGAATGTCAAGGACATTATGTCTCAGATGCGCGTTCGGCCTGTTATTCTGGATGGAGAGTCTCGGGGATTACAGCTTGTGGGCATCCGGCAGGGGTCCATATTTGAACAATATGGGTTAAAAAACGGTGACATTATTCAGGAGATCAATGGAACCGTCATTGAAAACCCGGCAAAGTTGGCTGCCCTGTATGATGGACTGAAATCGGTCCCTTTGGACATGTCTTTTAACGAAATTGGATCCGGGATAGGAGATATCCTGCTGGGTGTTGATAGAAGTGCCGGCGGTATTGCAAAAGAAGTATCGGACCTGTACAGAAAAATCGAATCAAGAGATGAATTTTCCATGAAGCTCAACCGGAAGGGGCAGAGACAGGTCATCAACTACACGATCAGGTAAGGCCGTTGAAGAGGATTTTATTAATTATCTTATTTTTTTGTTTTTTTATAATAGCATTACTGATGACCCCTGTTGATTCACCGGCAGGGCCGTTTGTTCCCGGAAGCGAGTACGAACCCTTTTACCCTGTGGACAAAGATAGCACTGATTTCGTTGGCTGGGCCACGGGATGGGAGGATTATATCGCCGGAGGATATGTGGATGCTGAATGGCGGACGCCGGAAAAGGCCCTTGGTAAGGCCGCGGGGGCCTATGATGACATAGTGTGCCTGGGTCGCGGTGGGCAGATTACTATGACTTTTGAACACGGTATAAAGGATGGGGATGGATGGGACTTCGCGGTGTTTGAGAATTCCGTAATTTTTGACGAGGGAACGGGCCTGGGATTTCTCGAGCTGGCCTATGTGGAAGTCTCTACGGATGGAATTTGTTTTGCGCGCTTTGATAATGTCTCACTGACACTGAAACCGGTAACAGATTATGTTGATTATACAAATATTCATGGTCTGGCAGGCAAATACAAACTGGGCCTGGGAACCCCTTTTGATCTTTCCGATCTTGCATACAAAACAGAGGTAACCTCGGGCCAGGTGAATCTTAATCGTATTAATTATGTCAGGATTGTGGACATAGTTGGAGACGGAACCTATATGGAAAATCGCCCGCCGGGCTGGGGTGTGAACGGCCCCATCTATGATCCCTATCCCACATTTGGAAGTGCGGGTTTTGACCTGGATGCCGTCGGGGTGCGGTACCAGGCTGCAACGGGGACCATGCCTGGTGTATTCTTGTTGTTGCTGGGCGGTCAGGATTAATAATAAAAAAGCTGCCTTGAAATTACATTTTGACTCGAGCCGAATAGATGTGATTGCGAGTTTATGATTATAAAAATACCTGCCCAAGTTTGTTATAAAAAAACCTGTCTCAGCACCATAGCCATGGTGCCTTTTTTTCTGCTGTTTCTGATGATCCCAGCAATTGTTGGTGCGCAAGATGAAGAAATGACCGATGAAGATACTAAGGAGCGTGCCCGGTTTGAACTCGAAGAGATAGTGGTCACGGCGACCAGGGAAGAGGATGAGATCCGAAAGACCCCAAAGAACGTGACCGTCATTACAAGTGAGGATATTGAACAGGCTTCGAGCAATAATATTGTTGATCTCCTGGCAAGGGAATCCAACGTGAATCTTCGTAGCTTTTTCGGTCACGATAAAGGGGCCGGAGTGGACATACGCGGCATGGGAGACACTTATGTCAGCAATGTCGTTGTTGTGGTTGATGGTTTCAGGCTTAATTCACCCGACCTTTCAGGACCGGATTTTTCCTCTATTCCTTTAGATCAGATCGAACGTATAGAGATTGTTCGTGGCGCCGGATCAGTCCTTTACGGGGACGGGGCAGTCGGAGGAGTTGTCAACATCATTACAAAAAAGGGAGCCCAAGAACCCGAACTCAGATTGTACGGTTCCTATGGCGATTATGAAACCTATGATAGCCGGGTATCGCTTGGTGGAAGAATCCGTGATTTTACATTCAACGTGAATGCCGATTACTATGATTCAGAGGGCTACAGGGAAAACGGTTATTTGCGCAAAAAGGATGCCGCCGTGCAGTTAGGCTACGATCTGGGCGATCATTTGGCTTTTCATCTGGGAGGGTCCAGGCATGATGGACGGTATGGCCTTCCCGGTCCCGTGTCTAAAGAAGATATCGACTCAGGGGAAAGAAGAGTCTTAACAAATCGTCCTTATGATTTTGGAGAATTATCCGACGAAAGATATACGGGCGGCATTGACGTCGATTTCGGAAAATGGGGAGGAATCAGGGCGCAGGGTGGTTACCGCCACAGGGAGAATCCATTTATTATAGGCTTTACTCCTTTGTTAAGCAAAGAAGACCAGCTGGATGAAATCGAAGAGAAGACGAAATATTTGAATGTCTATTACAAGACAATTTACAAACTCGGCGGACTGGAACACAAATTTAAATGCGGCATGGATTACTTTCAAACAGATTATTCGCGTGAAGACAGACTCACAGAGATTAAGAACAGCGATGTGGAAGACATGGGCTATTTTTTGACCGGTGAATGGTCCCTGCCGAAAGGTTTTGCGCTGAGTGCGGGATACCGGAAAGACAGGAATAAAGGTGTTTACAGGACAGACGTTTACAAAGATTTTTTCGATCCCAACCCCCCGTTTAGCTATCTCTATTCAATGTGGGTTGCGGGAACACCAACGGAAAAGATATGGAAAAACGAGGCATTCGATTTCGGACTGACTTACCTTCCAACGTCACACACGACACTGTTTGCAAGTTATGCACAAAGCTTTCGTAATCCGAACGTGGATGAACTAGCCGAGGCCGATGATGATCTGCATCCCCAGAAAGGTATACATCTCGATGCGGGAGCGCGACAACGTATAGGTGATCTTGTGGAGGTTTCGGTCACACTATTCCAAATTAGGATCAAAGATGAAATCTACTATGGTGAAGATCCTGTAACCTTAACAAGTATCAACCGAAATTATGACGAAAAGACCATAAGACAGGGTCTGGAAGCCGATGTAAAGATGTACCCTTTTGATTTTCTTTATCTTTGGGGGAATTACTCTTATACGGAAGCCAAATTTGAAAACAGGGAAACATATGTTCCCCTTGTCCCTGCGCATAAGGCGGCCATTGGATTGGAGTTGCGACTCATGGATTCCTTTTTGTTGGCCCTGACAGGTACTTGGGTTGGATCGCGATATGACGGAAATGATGAGAACAATAATTTGTACGAGAAGCTGGAGGGTTACAAGGTATTCGATGTGAAGCTGACATACGAATACAAATCGCTGAAACTATTTTTTGGAACCAATAATATATTCAACGAATTATACTCCACAACGGCCTACAGCGAAACCTACTATCCTATGCCCGGAAGGAGCTTCTATGGTGGGATGGAATGGAAGTTTTGATCCGGAAGGTGCGTCCTTTCGAAGAGCCCCATGCCCCGCCTGAAGTACGGCGGGCAAGCTTCGCCTTGAGTTTTGCGTTTTTATTATGCATCAAAAGCAGGGGCATGGGGGTCTCTTTTCAAAAGCGGCATAGGCTGAACTTTTATGGAACGTTAGTGAGGCCTGAAATTTCAGCCCTGGACAGCCCCGAGAGAGAGTTTTTCTCGTGGCCTTGGTAGTTAATATCTGCTCCGGGACGTCTGTTTGCGGGAAGGGGGGCGTTCGACTCTTACGGTAGAAGTCGGAATGCGATTTTTGAAAAGAGATTACCATGGCCCATCAGCCATGCAGCCGACAGGCTTGCCCGCCGTAGGTTTGGCGGGACTTATAATGTTTTATTGGTCGTCTCTAACGACCAAGGCTCGGCATGGCACTCTCCTTAAGGCCGCATCTACTCCTGAGGTGGAGGCGACCCTCGCTGCGGTCTGCGGGAGAAGCAGGAAATAAATTCCATTAATGCGTTGCGGTGCAGACCGCGACTCGGCCCGCGGCACGGAGCAGAGGGGTTTTTATCCGAAAGATGCGTCCTTTCGAAGAGCCCCATACCTTCGCCTCCCATAAACATGCAGTAGCGGAACATCTGGATGGGGTGCTCAATACAGAGGTCCGCGCTTTGGCACGAGCAGCTTCACGGCTGTCCCTAAAGAATCAGCGACAAAGTGAATATGGCCATGTTGGCTATGACATGGATTGTAATGGGAACAATTAAGCTTCCTTCCACTTCATAAGAAACGGCAAACAGGATTCCTCCCACAACCTGGGGCAGGGAAAGGCGATAAGCGATAGGGTGAGCCAGCACAAATAGCAGGGTGCTTACAACCAGAGCAATCAGGATGCCCCAGCGCCTCAGAAAGCCATAGAGTATTCCACGAAAAAAGGCTTCTTCTGCTATGGGTCCTATCACCCCGGCAACAGAGAAAAAAAGGATAATTTTGCCGGCCATTTCCGGAAGGTTGGCCTTTATAAGTGCAAAGGGATCAATGTCAACGAGGAATAATGCAATAAAAGCGATGCCGGTGGCTATTCCAAAACCTGCCGACCAGATAAGGCCCTTTTTGAATCCTTGAACCATCTTGGATGGGACTAAACCAATGGAGGACATACCTTTCCCCCAATTTAAGACAATCAGTATAATCATTGTTATTTCAAGGATTCGTGCCGTACCCAAAATAATTAACGGGTCGCAGGTGCATCTTGGAGTCAAGCATCTTGCGGCCGTCTCAACGGAGACGATTGTTGCGATGGATATGAGTAGGGGTTTTAGTTCGATCTGGTTTGACTCCATCCAAGATTCCTCAGGGCTTTATAGGCATACCACTGTTCGTACCAATGATTGGATGTTTCAAGCACATTCATAATTTTTTTAACGGCTTCAATGTTTCCCCTTCGGCCTAATGAGTAAAGGGCCATGCAAACCACATTGGTATTCTGGTCATCTAAAGATAAAAGTAGCTGTTTGTATGTTTCAGGTTGCCTGCTAACACCCAAAGCCCTTGCCAGCCAGTATCGCTCGGCTATATAAGGACTTTCGAGTATTTTTTCATAGGCCTTAAATCTACCTATCTCAATCCCTTTCCGATCAATCATTTTCAAGGCTGCGACCCTTTTCTGCCAGCGATTGGACACCAGAGCCTCAGCCAGGTCCTTCCAATTAATGTTCTCAACCTTACTGAAGTGAAAGTAAGCCAGTGTTGCAATGCCGACCAAAAGACAAAGGATCGAAGCAAGAACCGAGGATGTGGTTGACCCCAGAAAAAAGCGCGATATAAAGTGGAACAAGGAATAAAGCATAACATACAATATGATAGGGAATCCCATCAAAAGGGAGAGCAATGTTAACTGACGGAAAAAGCGATTTTTGTCGCTTTTTAGGGAGAATCTATTGAGGATATTGTGTGGTATGAAAAGAAACTCAGCAAGTGTGGTTTTTAGAATAATTTTGTCCGAGTTTTTAAAGAGCAGAGTGTTGTTTTTTGCCTCTATTTTTAGGTCAACCTTCAAATCATTATCTACGCAAAGATAGTCGTACTTGAGCAATTCCTTTTCCAAGAGTTCCTTAGTACGCTTTTCCTTTATATGTTTAAGGTGACATGTCTTGAGAATTTTCTGGTCTAACGTTTTTAAGGCCTCGGCGGGGTAGAGGGTGTACTTGTAGTAAAAGTCGTTAATCCTTGTCCCTAAAGTATTAGATAAGAGGAAATTGTCTCTTAGGTTTGAAAACAAGCTCCTGTCTATTTGAGAAGTCCATAACAGTGCCAACAGGACGATCGGAACAAACTGAACTACTCCGTCTATCCAGATGTTCCTATCTCGCTGTGAAGGCATGGATCTCAAGGCTGAAGCGATAACCACAGCAGGAATGACAAGAAAATAGGCAGTAACCACGGGGCAAAAGCCCTTATTATTCACCTGCCAGAGGAACCCCGTCCAGATAAGCGAAATGAGAATCAGAACGAATTTGTTTCTCAAGAAAAGGCGATCCCATATCCAGACCGCGGCCAGAGCTAAGATGGATATGCCGGCTCCGGCAGTGAATGTAAAAAAAAGGCCCCCGAAAAAAGCGGGACCGAAATCCTGAAGACCGTTCATGATCTCCTGGTTGGGCATTGCCATGTAGCCGGCAGCCTTTATGGCTACAAGTTTCCCGTAAAGGTCGGCATTGGACAGATGGACATGGATAGTAGCCAAAACCTGTGCTGCTAACAGTCCAGGTAAAAGTGCCTTGAATGCACGGGGACATCTATTCATCTTGTAAAGGCCCGAACTCGGGGGCGCCCTTTTTTTTGACCTTACGCCATGGTCTTTCATGGCCGAAATACTCATCACACCAGCGTGTTGCACGGTTCATGCTATCTTCAAGGAGGCGGCGATAGTCCTCCAATTCTTCTCCATTTGAAGTGCGGGGAACCCATATAGGTTCGGCGTAATAAATTATCACCCGGGAAAAGGGCTTTGGGATCAGGTATCGGTCCCAGGTGTTCAAGATCCAGCACCGGTCGGCACCCCAAAGGATTGGTATAATGGGAGCTTCGGCATTGCGTGCCATGAACACAGAACCTGCTTTTGCCACCCGGGCAGGACCTAATGGCCCATCCGTCAGCATACCACCCGGTTCGCCTTCCATTATCTTCCGTGTCATTTTTATTAGTGCCGTTGATCCGGCGCGGGTAGAAGAACCGCGAACATTTTTAAAACCAAGCCACTTTGCCACCCTGGCCGCATATTCTCCGTCACGGCTGTTGCTGATCATCATAGTGAGATGATGGGACCCAAAGTGGTGAAAAAGGTAAGACATCCTCTGGTGCCACGTGACATAAATGGCTTTGCCATCAGATTGTTCAAGGGCCTGCCTCAGTCTTTCCTGCCCTTCTATTTTGATGACGCGGCAAGAAAGCATAAGAAATTTGATTAATAGCGCAGCCAAGAGAGGGAAAATCCTCAAAAAAATCGGATCATACCAGCGAAGCGAACGCAGCTTTTTGGGTTTTGCTTTCATTGTTTTTTCACCCTAACATTGAAAAACAGATACTAGACCATCTATGTCTGTAAGGCAAGCTTTGGGTTTTTTAAGCCCGTTTTATCATTGTTAAGGAAATTCTATTTCGAGGGTTTCATACATCATGGATTTTTCCGAAAAAAATATGGAGGCATTCGGTTTCTATTGATGAGAAATCATGAGAAAGAGGATAAATTGTAATTTAGAGATTTTTTAGGTTAATATAAAAATTCTATAAATTAACATAAAAAAATTATTGACAAAGACTGACCATAATGGTTAATAAGGGCTGCGCTGCTCAGCCATGCGATTGGGAAGCCAAAAGAAAAGCTTTAGCCGTAATTTCGGCTTTTTTAATGCTATTTCTTATATCATATCCGACATAAGCTGCCCGCGTTTCAACTGGGTTAAACACTTGTTTTGTTTGGTTGGCTGGTAAGTCTTTTATATGTCCCGGCAGCATGGCCAAAATTCTATGCTAGTCCACTCTGAAAATGGAAAAAGGGGCATGAATGCCCGGACCTGTTGAGATACTGGACTGACTAAGAAAAGCGGTTGGAAAGCATATGATTGATGTATTCGGGAGATGTTGAGGCAGGGATTTTTTTTGCATTATGTTATGTCAATATTGATATAAAAATATTTTATCTAAAGAGGTCAGTGGCGCGCTGGAAATGAAAATAGAATTGAAGAGAGGAAACCACAATAGTGATCTTACCCCAGTTTAAATACCATGAGCCTGAGAACCTTGAAGAGGCCTGTGAGATACTGGCGGACTTAAAGGGAGAGGCCAGCCCGCTTGCAGGGGAAACAGATCCACTCGTGAATATGAAAAAGGGAGTTGTTTCGCCCAAGCACGTTCTGTACTGGGCGAAGCCTTGTTTGGAACAAAAAATGATAGATGCAAAACCCGCTAAATCCGTTGAGTGCGGCCAGAGGTGTTCAAGATGTCGTTAAGTCTGGCAGAAGATCACATCAAATCCAATGAAATAATGTTGCTTAATTACAATCGTTCGCTTGAGGAAGTGTCTTTTCCTGGATATCTGAACGAGAAATTTCTTGAACAAAAGGTCGGCGAGCTCGAGGAAATCGGTCCAATAGATGGGGAACTTTGTTGTCTGACATTCGCCCGGCTTAACGAACTCACCCTTCTATGCGCCGGGAATTATGCGGACACGTTAGAGTTCACTGCGGCAGGCGACTTGTTGGTAAATCCCAGGCTTACCCTGGTTCATATCAGAAATCGGATCAAGCCGGTGATAAAAAAAAGACATTCAAGATTAACAGACCAGTTCAAGAATGTTGCGAGCACAAGAGGCAAGGTTATCCAGTGGCTCAAGAATGAAACTTTTCTCGAAATTAAGAAAGAGCCACTTTTGCCATATTTGTATGAAGGCTTAAAGAAGTCAGGATACATGTCCCAGGAGTACCTGCTTTCAACTGACAGGAGGATGAAGCAGATAGCTGATGTTATTGTGCACCTTTGGTCGTTACATTTGCCAAATGGCCATGATTTTCATCAATGGTTGCGGCATACGACACAGTCGGAAAGGCAATTCATTAAATCCAAGCTTTGCAAATTCGATATGAGGACGTTTTATGATTTAGGCCATGATTTTCATCAAATCATTCAAGGCCAAGGATATAAAAGCAAATTCCTTGGTTAGAGCTAATGTTTCCTTTCACTGATCGGGCTGTCTCTATGAGCATAAGAGACGTGAACTGCAACAGGTCATTCAATCGGTTGGTAATATAATGAGAAAAATGTTTAGAAAAACAAGCCATCCCCCTTAAATATCAAACATAATCAGTGTCTTTTTTCGTGTTTAGAATTTGGGTTTGATTTCATCATATGATGCTAATGACGTGGAGGAAAAAAATGAAAAAAACATTTTGCTTGGCACTTTTGATCATGGTTTTATCTTCGTTTCCCGCATGGTGTGGAGAACCTACATATGTGCAGGGAAAGAATATCTTTATCGAAACAGGGGTTGACCAGCCCGATCGTGTTCCTACCTGGTATGCCCCCCAAGTGGCAAAACCATATGCCCCGGTCTTTGAGATTCTTGCCACAAGGGGCACTCAGGGCCGATATTATCCTTACACGTATGCAGTTACCGTCAAAGATTTGGCCAAAATGCACGGCCATGATTGTGAGGGGCTTACCCATGCGGCCAATTGTTGCTGTGTGGCCTTTAAAATCCTCTTTCCCGACGGAATCATCGACAGGAGCGTGCTCTGGGGAATATCCGGGAACTCGCCATGCTGGAGCGATGTGACTGCGTATCTTACGGGTGCCCGCATGCAGTACGGGAATCTTGGGTTTTTCAAGGACAAGAGATATGGACACTGCATTATTTTATATCGCGAGGATACAGAACAGGCCGTACTTGTTACGTGGAAAAAGGGGGTAAATAACATTCCCTGGGAAACTGTTATGCTCCCGGAAGAGATTAAATGGAAAACGAGAGTTGACATGGAAGAGGTCAAGGCACTCAAAAATGTGGTCAAAAAAGCCGGCGGCAAGCCCACCCCCTACCAGGTGGATTTGATGCGTTACTATCAGTATCTGCACATCAATGATGTTTTAAGCCGGCCTCTTGAAGAGAGCTATCAAACCAAGATCCTTACAGATTTTAAATGGGAAGACTGGGTTGATCCGACCAAGTCAATATCAAATCCACATAAACGTGGCGACATTCGCCTAAAAAACTACCCTTACAGGGAAAAACCTATTTCCGGGCCAAAATAGGGTCTTATATGCAAAACTAAAATTTTAAGAGGAGGAAAAAGTATGAAAAGAAAGTCTATTATTTCCATTATGCTGGTTACCTTTTTTGTTCTATCCGTTTTAAGCCTTCAAGCAGCAGGCACGGATAAGCAGAAATATAACGCTGTTTATGGAGCGGGTGATCAGGGCATAACCGTAGCAACAGGTAGTCCCGCGATATTGGGGCTTTTAAAGGCAATAGCAGACCCCTTTTGCCAGGCGAACAACTGCCGGATCAACTGGATAAAGAAAGGCAGTGGGGCCTCCTTAAAGGCAATGAAAGAAGGCAAAGTGGACCTGGTCATGGTGCACGCGCCGGCAGCGGAAAAAGCGGCGGTCAAAGAGGGGTGGGCGACCATGAGAACCCTTTTGGGCAGCAATGAGTTCTATATTGTCGGCCCGGAGTCAGATCCCGCGGGAATAAAGAAAGCCGGGTCCGCAAAGGAAGCCTACACCATGATCGCCAAGGCCCAGACAAAGTTTTTTTCTCGCGGCGATAACTCCGGCACACACAAAAAGGAAATGATGGTCTGGAAACTTTCAGGAATAAATCCTTCGGGTCCCTGGTATATCGTTACCAAGGATTTCATGGGGCCGACACTTATGCGGGCCGACAAGGAAGAAGGCTATTTTATGACCGACTCAAGCACCTTTTTCGTCAAGCAATCCGAGATCAGGAATCTCAAGATCCTATTTAAAGGTGATCCGGTTCTGGTGAATGTCTACCATGCTTTAGTAGCCTCTCCTGAAAAATATCCCAAGGCCAATTATGAACTTGCGGCAAAGTTTGTGAAGTTCATGAATTCCCCTGAAGGCCAGAAATTTTTTGAAGAGTATGGGAAAGCCAAATATGGCACAGCCCTTTATAATGACGCGGAGTATGCCAGAAAATGGGAAAAGTGAAAAACCGTTGTATATCAAGCCTGCCTCGCAGGTGAGGGTGTATTTTAATAATAAATTATGGAGGTAATTGGAATGGCAGATGGAGAATTAGCGCGTAAAGACGAAAACGAAAGTGCAGCATGTGTGGATACCGGTACCTATCTGGATGATGTTGGGCTCGCAAAGGCACTTCTGGAAAATGCGAAACAGAATGGTGGGAAACTCAGCAATACGGACATAGTGTTTAGTCTGCGGAATTTTCTGAAAATGAAATATTACCCTGTAGCGGTTAAATATTTTTTTTCGGAAGATGAATTGGAGGATTTCAAAAAGAATACGGACTATAAAGTGGCGCTCCGCCCTTACACGTTTTGCCATTTTATAGCCGCATCCAGGCAGCGGGGGGATATTTTGCTCGGAACGCCGGATAAGGCCGGTTGTACAAATGCCAAGTATGTCATGGGATGGAAAGAGCTTGATGACGGCGAAGTGAAAAGCCATTTGAAATACACCAAAGATTGGGATCAGGCCGAGCGATTTGTGAAGACCAAGAAGAGACTGCCCGAAGGTCTGTTGGCCTTTGCAACGGCTCCGTTGCATAAGGCACCCTACAAGCCGGATCTTATCCACGGCATGAGCGACGTCTTGCAGGCATACCATTTGGGAAATGATTGGTGTGCGGCCTATGATACTCACCCCTTTGAAATGGTCATGACCATGAATTCCTCTGTATGCCACGGATGCGTCCAGTGCTATGTGACAAAAGAGACGAATATCACCCCCATGTGCAGCAGCAGCTATACGGCCGGCAAAACCGAACAGGGTGAAATCAACTGGATCTGGCCCGGTGACCAGCTGGAACCTACGGTTCACTGGATGCTGGAAAGGATCGTGCGGGATGGCGGTGTATCCTTCCCCCGCACAGGAGAAACCTATCCTGGTTTTGATATTTGTAAGCTGTGTAGCTTCCTGGTTTTCAAGAAACCAAAGGAGGCTGAAGAATAGGCTTATTGTGGAACATTTACCCCGTAAGTGTTAGTATAGGTTGGCCTGACAAGTAAGTTTGCTATAAAAGGATATTAGTTGACTTATAATTACAGATATGGTGTAATTCCTCCAGAAAGGAGGTGTATGAGGGATGGATAGAAAGGATCTGCTTAACACCCGGGAGATTGCGGAGTTTTTAGGTATTAATGAAAAGATGGTTTATACCCTCGTTTCTGAAAAGGGTCTTCCGGCCAGCAAGGTCACGGGCAAGTGGCTTTTTCCACGCCTCCTGGTGGAACAGTGGTTGGAAAATCAGACCATCAACTACCCCGAACCCCCGGGTCCGTTACCCCCTTATCATGGCATCCTTATTGTAATCGGGAGCAACGATATCCTTTTGGATAGGTTTATTTCTCTTTTTAATCGTCTCCATGAGAAACATGTGGCTGTATTCGGTAACGTGGGGAGTATGGGAGGGCTCAAAGCCCTGGGTCGAGACCTGTGCCATGTGGCCTCCAGTCATCTGTTGCAGGAGGACGAACAGGAATATAACTTTGATTTCGCCCGGGAGGAGCTTAAGGGAAAATCGCCTGTATTGGTTAATTTCTGTCGCAGAGAACAGGGCCTCCTGGTTGCAAAAGGGAATCCGAAGAAAATATCCGGTATTTCCGAGTTAGGTCAGGCGGGAATCAAAATAGCCAATCGTCCTAAAGGGACGGGCACGCGTCTCCTCCTCGACCGCGAATTGGAGAAGTCCGGGCTCAAAGAGATGCACATTGAAGGTTACGACCAAGAATTCAGAAGCCATCTGGATGTGGCCATGGAGGTTCTTTCAGGGCGGGCTGATGCAGCTCCTGCAATCAAACCTGTTGCCGGGCTTTTGGGTTTGGACTTTATCCCTATTCGCTGGGAACGGTATGACCTCCTCATTTTAAAAGAGCATTTTTTTGAACAGGGGGTCCAGCTTTTTTTAGGGCTGCTCCATGAGCCGCAGTTTCGGGAGATTGCCGAAAAGTTAGAGGGATATGATCTGAGTTTATGCGGTAAAATGGTTTTTCCACAACAAACGACATTGAATAAGGAGGGATGATTTATGAAGAAGTTTGAGAATTACATTAAATGGATCTTCGTTTTTTTCCTGGGACTTGCGGTCCTTTTCCCATTTTCTATTGGGGCCGAACCCCAGGGCAAACTTATTATTTTCCATGCAGGGAGTCTAACAGTGCCCTTTGCAAAGATGGAAAAATTTCTCGAGGGCAAGTACCCAAAGCTGGATATCCTTAGAACCCCCGGTGGGAGCACAAAGATGGCGCGAATGATTTCAGAGCTTCATAAACCCGCGGATATCATGGGGTCTGCCGACTACAAAATAATCGATAAGACCCTGATTCCCCAGTACGCCGACTGGAATATTCGGTTTGCGGCTAACCAGCTAGTTCTTTGCTATACGGACAAAAGCCGTTTTGCTGAAGAGGTGAATGCAGAGAATTGGTACAAGATCCTAGCCAGGAAGGGCGTTGTTTGGGGACACTCGGACCCAAATCTGGATCCATGCGGGTACCGAAGCCTGATGGTCCTCCAGCTTGCTGAAAAACACTACAAGGCCCCGGGCCTTTACGATCAATTGATCGCCAATAGACCAAAGGAGAATGTGAGGGCCAAATCAGTGGATCTGGTGGCTCTACTGGAGACCGGAAATATGGATTATGCTTGGGAGTATCTATCTGTTGCGGTTCAGCACGGGTTGAAATACGTCGTGCTTCCCGATGAGATCAATTTGGGCAGCTATAAATATGACGACTTTTACAAGCAGGCAGAAGTAAAGGTGACAGGTAAGAAACCCGGGACATGGATGACACGACAGGGACAGTCATGCACCTACGGGATCACCATCATCAAGAATGCGCCGAACTTGGAAGCAGCGGTCGCCTTCATGGGATATCTGATGGATCCTAATGGAGGGTTACAGGTCCTAAAGGATATGGGACAGCCTCCCTTTATCCCTTGCAGGGTTTCATCGGAAGCGGTAAAGGCCAAGCTGCCCCTGCCCATTCAGAAGTGGGTGGAGGTGAAAAATTAGTTCGGAAAGGCGTATAGTCTTTTATTGCCGAACGAAGGAGTTACTCCTCGAATGATAGAGACGCGGTCACAAAGCTTTTAACAGACCTGGGTTGTTGAATGATGAAGGCTAAACGGGTGGACCCCTTTTTCTGGGTTGCCATATTCTCCACGGTCACGGTAGTGTTGTTTATCCTCTTTCCCTTGATCGAAATGATAACTCAGCCCACTTTTAATGACCTTGCGGAAACCGTAAAGGATCGCGATGTACTTCGCTCAATATGGTTGAGTATCTATTCTTCCGGTATTGCGGCCCTTATCTCTTTTCTGGTCGGAACGCCGTTTGCCTACCTGCTTGCCCGTAAGGAATTCCGTGGAAAAAAGTTGGTGGAAAGCATTATTGATCTGCCGATTATGATACCCCATCCTGTTATCGGGATTGCAATTTTGGGCCTTGCAGGAAGGGATCATTGGCTCGGGCAGGCGATGCAGAGTATCGGGATACAGATCATGGGAACTGTTACGGGCATTGTGACCGTACTGACTTTCGTAGGGTTGCCTTTTTATGTAAATACGGTCAAAACCGGTTTTGAGTCTATTCCGGTTCGATTGGAGAATGTGTCAAGGAGTCTCGGTGCCTCGCTTACCGGAACATTCCTGCGAGTAACCTTTCCCCTTGCATGGCGATCTATGATAGTGGGCATTATTCTGTGCTGCGCCCGCGCCATCAGTGAATTTGGTGCCGTGGTTATTGTGGCCTATCATCCCATGATCGCCCCGGTTATGATATATGAGCGCTTTACGGCGTATGGCCTGGCGTATTCACAACCCGTGGCCGTTTGGCTTATTTTGGTGTGCCTTGTTCTATTTCTATTGCTGAGGATATTCTCGCTTCCAAAAGAGCACAAAGCATGATCAGGTTAGAATCACTTAGAATTGAGCTTTCCGGTTTTACGGTTCATGATATTGATCTTTCCATAGATGACGGGGAGTTTTTTATGCTTCTTGGACCGACCGGGGCTGGAAAGACTCTTGTGCTGGAAGCCATTGCAGGCATGTCACCGATTACCGACGGACGCATCCTGGTTAAAGGCCGCGATATTACGAGCCTGCCTCCGGAGGCACGGGGAATAGGGATCGTCTACCAAGATTATGCGCTTTTTCCTCACTTATGCGTACTGGACAATATCACCTATGGCCTTCGATACCATCGAAAAGACGACGCCGAATCAGAGAAATGGGTGCAGTGGCTGATGGACCAATTGGGACTGATGCCCCTTGCGGAGCGCTCAGTAAAGAATCTCAGCGGTGGTGAGAGCCAGCGCGTGGCCCTTGCCAGGGCCCTTGCCGTGAATCCTTCCGTGTTGCTTTTAGACGAACCCCTATCCGCCCTGGACCCCAATTTCCGCGAAGAGATTAGGGAAGTACTAAAGCGACTCCATAAGGAGGTGGGCATTACCTTTCTCATGGTTACCCACGATTTTGCGGAGGCACTTTTTCTGGGAGAACGGATGGCTGTTATCCATCAGGGCGGGTTGGAGCAGACGGGTTCCGTGGCTGATGTATTTCAGAGGCCTTCGACACCATTTGTGGCTGAATTCGTGGGGATGAAAAACATTTTTCAGGTGGTTTTTGACAAAGGAACAGCCCACATAGAGGAACTGGCGCTGAAGGTGGAGGCGGCACCTGCGAAGGGCCACGGCCATATTGCCATTCGACCTGAAGACATCGTGATTAGAAAGGAGGCCGTCTCGGACAATGGCATAAACCTTTTACAGGCAAAGGTTTTGAATGTCATCCAGCGCGGGCCCTATTATGAAGTATTCGTCAGGACGGGCAAGATTGTATTCCAGACAATGCTCAGCAAGAGCGACCTGATAGAGATGACGGTCACGGAAACAAGGGACGTGTATCTTACTATTCGAACGTCCGATATCCACGTTTTTTAAAGTGAATTGTTCCTGTAATCAGGTATTATAAGAAGAAATCTAGCGTTTTATTCCGGATTTTACAGGTCCAGCGGCCACAAGGTATAGGAGCCGTGATTCCTTGTTAAGAACAAGGAGGTCGGCCGCCTCCATATCATAGAATGCGCCGATCCCACAGCAACCCAATCCCATGGCAGTCGTTGCAAGATATAGCCTTTCACCCATCCGGCCAGCCGTCATCATAGCATATCTATATCCCCTCGGACCCCACAGTTGATCCAGCACCTTTAGGTTGGTCATGAAAAGAAAGTGGACCGCCGCATTTGCGAGCCATGCCTGGTCCAGGCAGGCGCGAGCCATTCGGTCCGGGAAAAGCCCGGAAGCAGCCATGCCTATGGATCGTGATTCCGTATTAAGTAGGTAAAATCCCCGGGCAAATCCTTCGGCTCTGCCAATCAGAAATCCAATGCAAATATACCGGCTAATTTTCGATGTTTCTCCGGTGTTTCCTGGGCTTTGGGCACGGAGGCTGTCTAAAAGGGCGGTGAGGGCTTCGCGTGTGATTGGCTCTCTCACGAAATTGCGACTGGAGCGGCGTTGGAAGACACTTTCAGGATAGTTCATAACCTCTGGCCAAGAGGCAGGTGTTTTGATTTTCTCCCAACGATCCGGCTGAACACAAAATTCATGAAGCATTTTGTGTTCTGGTTTTGACCGCAAGGTGACTGTGGTACCTGCCGTATGCATTTCTCGCACAAAGGGATAGTCCGTCTCGTCTTTAGCGACACGACTTGCGTTTTTGAATTGCTCCGGG
>CAZUHR010000022.1:0-19073 GCA_964620335.1 uncultured Desulfobacteraceae bacterium | reverse complement strand
ATATTGCTCATCTCATCTTTGGGCGCATAATAGGAAGCACCGTTTTCAGCAGATTTTTTGAGGCTTTCCTCGGACAATGCGTGTGCCGTAAGCATGAGCGCAGGGATATCCTTTTCTTTGGCAATCTCAAGGAGTTCAAAGCCTTTGACACCCATGATATCCAGAATTGCGATATCGTACTCAACACTTTCAAGAAACCGTTTTCCTTCTTCGAAAGAAGAGGCCCTGTCAACTTTACACATGTCCAAAAGATCAGTTAACGCATCAAGGACATCCTTTTCGTCATCCACGATAAGGATTTTTTTTCCACCTATCACCTTTTTTGGGTCCATTACACATTCTCCTTGTTAATAAAATAGCTGTATTTTTTTGTCTTATTCAGAGTGGTAAAAGAATTTCGTCATAAGCGTCAATCTGTGCCAGATACTAAATATAAATGAAGGGTAGTAAACCCCAGGGCAAGCCCTGGAACCATATTAAGCGAACAAAGTATTAAAAATCATTAAAATAGGCCCTTGTCAAGAGCCAATCCCTTTTTTAGTTGAAATTTATGAAGGTGCTTAAACAGCATCAGGCAGCCTTCCTGTAAAGAGAAGACGCTCGCTGTGCATTTTCTATACAGTTCGTGGTCTTTAGGCTTATCCCGAGTTGAGGGAACAGGCCCAGGCGATGAAGTGTCAAGGCTTCTTCCAGTCCTTTCCTCTGTTATTGTCGCTCCCAAGGCAATAATTGTTTCATCTTCAGCAAAGCTCTTACCATCGAGGTATCAACGCGTGGATCAGTTTAATATTCGTTTGAATATACCCTGTCAGCAATCTCTCTTTTATCGTTAGTTTTGTCTTCCTTTTTGATTCGATTCGTATTATCTTTTTATTCATCAGTGACTCCTCCTTATCTTAATTGTTTTTTCATTATTTCTGTTTTATGAGGAGGCACTTTAAAATTTCAATCTAATCAGACACACCTTCTTCCCTTGCCCTGAGCTGAGTCTAAGGGTCACTCCATAAGCCCTTCGGCCTTGAGCTCAGGGCCGAAAGGTTCACGACCCCCGGCAGTAGGATCTTCGATATACTGGAAGTATGCAAACGCTTATAGCCGACACAGTTTAATCCGGCTGAAGGGATTCGTAGTAAGCATGAACACATCAAGAAAGGCAGGTATCCATATGGCACAGGAGAAAAAAGGGAGCATCCTTAGTGGTATGATTTGGATGTTTGTAATATCACTTCTTTTGTTCTGGCTCCCTGTAGTTGGTCCTTTGATCGCTGGAATTGTTGGGGGAAAGAAAGCTGGGGGGGTTGGTTCTGCTATTATTTCTGTATTCTTGCCGGGTATTATTTTTGGCATTGCGCTTTTTGTACTTGCCAGTAGCCTAACAGGTCTTCCAATAATAGGGGCGGTAGCAGGCTTCGGGGGCTTTGTGCTATCATTAGCCCATATCGGACCACTTTTGATTGGAGCCATTATTGGTGGCGTGCTTGCCTAGTTTAAAAAGAAGAGAGAATACCAAAGTCTCTGAGATAGGTTATCGGGTCGGGCTAACTACCTGAAGCTATTAAAGAACAGAGCAACTATGAAAAGGCTCGTTTTTCTAGCAGTGTCATTAATCTTGATTGTTGTATCAGACGCTTGGGCTCAGGATGGAAAGGTCGGATTTTTATGTGCATTTTTGCAAGGCACATACCAGGCCATTGGCAGATGGCCTGATTCTAATGAGGGCTATCACGACTGCCTAAAACCTTATGGCCTGGTCTTGGCTCTGGATGAACACGGGAAAATCATCCAAAGCTTACATGAACCCATAGGAAAACACCTTAAAGAGATCACTTCCGCCCGGGAATATGGAGGTTATCTCTATCTGGGCAGTTTACATAACGATCGGATCGGAAAATATAAATTGCCTTGAAGCTTTATCAAAATAGGAACAAAGAGCTGCTCAAAAATTATAATTTTATGCACGTCCCGCAATTTATAACAAAATTTAAATGAATTTATCTAATTTATTTCAATTTTAAAATGTAGAAAGGAAAAATGCAATGGACAATAAAAAAGAAAAGGCGGCTTTCATCTGTGTGAAAAATACGCTTGATGGCGCATATCCATCGTTGGTTTTAGGAATTAACGCGGCAAGGCTGGGAATGGAGACCAAAATCTTCTATTCTTTCATGGGAATGAATCTTGTTCTTGAAGGCGGATTTGATAGGGCAAAATTTTTCCCTCCAGGAGTTATGGGCGCCATCCCAGGTATGACATCGATTGCCACAGGAATAATGAAGAAAAAAATAGAACAAGCCAACATCCCTTCTTTGGAAGATCTCCAGGAGATGGCTCAGATAGAAGGAGTAGATCTAATTGCCTGCAAAATGACCGTAGACATGATGGATATCGATGAGAAAAAACTTATTAAAGGAGTCACTGTCTGGACAGCCGAGGAATTTTTAATATACGCTAAAGAATGCAAAATATGTCTATTTACATAAACCCTAAGAAATTGGGTGATGTACATTAGGAATAACACTCAGAATGCCGCCTCCGGGATGTCCACAGCCGATGTATCCTCCTGCTGCAAGGCCATGTGACGGGCAAACACGTTAGTCAGGATATTCCGGCAGAAGTATTTTGCCGTTTCCACCTTACCGCGATAAAAGATACCGTCCGAGGAACTCTCATCAACCTTCTTTATTTTTTTCCTCGCCAGCAATCCCTGCTCAAGGATCAACTGACCCATCAAGACTTCGGCAAAACACTCCTGAAAACGGGTCGCCGTTAGTGCAACCAGATGGAGTTTGCCCTCTTTAGGGTATTTCATATAACGCAAGGCAAAATCACCGGTGGCCTGGACCGCTTTCAAAAGGAGCTTGAAATCGGGCCCGAAATCGGAATCATCCTGATATTTTTTGGTAAAGGCCATGACCCCCTGAACCCAGTCCTGGAAGACCTTGCCTCCCGCCATTCCAAGCTTGCGTCCTACAAGATCCAGGGCCTGGATATAGGTAGTGCCCTCCCAGATGGACGCGATCTTGCAGTCCCTTGCATACTGCTCTGCAGGAAACTCCTTGCAATACCCCACACCGCCCAAAATCTGAATGGCTTCCCGGGTCAGGTCATAGCCAAAATCTGAGCAATATGCCTTCACCAAGGGCGTAAACATGTCGGCTTGCTGCTGGGCCTCTTTCCGGGTCGCATCATTCCTATCCTGCTCCGCAACATCTAACAGGTAAAAAATTTTTCCTATCATTGCTCGCATTGCCTCGGTTCCGGCCTTAAGATTCATCAGCATCCGCCTGACGTCCTCGTGCTGAATAATCGGGACCCTATCTGCGCCACGATCAGTAAGAGGGGGTCCCTGGACCCTCTCCCTGGCATATTGCCTGGCCGTATCATAGGCGTTGGCAGCCATGCTCAGTCCCATAACTCCAGTACCCATGCGGGCCTCGTTCATCATCTGGAACATTTTGGCCATTCCAGAATTCGGCTCCCCAAGGAGTATCCCCCTGCATTTGCCGTTTTCTCCGAAATTTAGTGTACAGGTGACCGCCCCGGCGACACCCATCTTATGCTCGATGCCGCTGCAATAGACATCGTTAGACTCTCCCAAAGAACCGTCCGGATTTACCCAGATCTTGGGTACAATAAAGAGGCTTATTCCTTTGGTGCCATGCAAAGAACCCTCAATGCGGGCCAAGAGGAGGTGAATGATATTTTCTGCGAGATCGTGTTCTCCGGCAGAGATAAACTGCTTGGTTCCCTCGATCCTGAAAATGCGAGGGTCACCTGCCCTGGGATCGGGCACGGCCTTTGTCCTTAGCCACCCTACATCAGATCCAGCGTCAGGCTCGGTCAGGCACATGGTCCCGCCCCATACGCCCGTATACATCTTCTCAACAAAAGTGGCCCTGTCCTTTTCAGTCCCGAAGTTCTCAATAAGCCTTCCATTACCAACGGCCAGGCCGGGATAAATCATCATGGCCAGATTGGCCCCCATGAAAAGCTCGCTTAATAACCCGCCCACAACCTCCGGCAATCCCTGGCCGCCAAATTCCGGGCTGGAGGATACCGCCATCCAACCATTTTCCGCCAAGACCCGCCAACACTCATGAAAAGACCCCGGTACCTTAACCTTGCCTTCCTCATAAATGCATCCCTCTTGATCACCATCCTGCATTGCAGGTCCTAAGACTTCCCTCGATACCTTCAGGGCCTCATTAATAATCATTCGAAAATCATCTTCTGAGAAATCTCTGTAAGCCTCGTACGATAATATTTTGTCAATGCCCAGGTGTTCAAAAAGCAAAAATTCAATATCCCTTGTATCACGCCTGAAAAAATTGGTTCCCATTATTCTGCCCCCTTCTTTATTTCCCGGCTATTTACCGGCCCAAAAAACGCACGAAAACCGCTTCGCATGCTAACCTACACATTATTCTAGGTCAATTCAAATAACTACCTATTTCCCCTGGCATTGTATTCTTGACTGGCGTCATTTCTCTGGCAGATATCCATACTTTAAGAAAAGATCCCATTTTTTCCTGGAAACTAATAAAAATATAGTGCATATATTATCTACTTTTATTTTTGTGTAACAACGAAAGGAACTTTCAAGGAGCAGGGATGAATAAGAACCTGCTAAGGATCAGTTCATCCTATTTCTCCTGCCTAAACCACCTTTTTCTTTACAACAAATTAGAGGAATGGCCATGTTCCAGACAAAAATTACCGAGATGCTGGATATAAAATATCCCATTGTGGGGGGAACCATGATGTGGATTACAACACCGCAATTCACCTCCGCTATCTCCAATGCCGGAGGACTGGGCATTCTTGCTTCTGCAATCTACCAGAGCCGCGAGGCATTTGCCGATGCCCTGGATTGCACGCACGACCTTACTGACAAGCCCTTTGCTGTAAACATCAATCTCTTCCCAATGATGCGGCCTGTTGACAATAATGACTATCTGGATGTCATAATCGAAAAAGGAGTAAAGATAGTGGAGACATCCGGCCACTCTGCGCCCGAGGAATTGTGTGCTCGTTTTAAGAAGGCAGGGCTGATCTGGATTCATAAGTGCGTGGGTCTGCGCTATGCCCTGAAGGTCCAGGAAATGGGCGCTGATATTGTCACGGTTGTGGGGTATGAAAACGGGGGTGCGACCGGCAAACTGGACATCGGCACCCTGGTCCTCGTACCGAGGGTTTCAAAGAATCTCAGGGTACCACTTATCGGAGGTGGCGGTGTTTCCGACGGCAATGGATTCCTTGCCATACTGGCCCTGGGAGCTCATGGCGTTATTATTGGCACACGCCTGTTAACCACAAAAGAGGCACCTATACATGACAACCTAAAACAGGCCTTGCTTAGGGCAAGTGAAATGGATACAATGCTTATCATGAGGTCCATAGGGGCTACACACAGGGTATGGGCCAATACCGCGGCCCGGAAATGCGCTGAATTGGAAGCGGATCGTGCCGAATTGCCGGAAATTTTAAAAATTGTTGGCGGCGAAAAGGCCAGGATGATGTATGAAAAAGGCGATCTCGATGCAGGAGTAATCTCTTGCGGCCAGGGAATCGGCATGGCCGATGATATCCCTACCGTAAAGGAACTTTTTGACCGAATCGTCAGCCAGGCTGAACACAGGCTAAAGGCCTTAGGAGCTGAACTTTAGGCCAAGGATATTTTGCCTTAACAGATAAAGCTTGCTTTCATGAATTTAATCTGATAAAGTATTTGAAAATATTAATTTAAATTCTCATAATTTTCTGGTTGAAAAAAAAGTCCTAAAGTTTTAAATTAAGAAGACGATAAATAAATCAGAGCATTCTATTTACTGAAGGGCAAACCTTCCGAAAGGTTGGGGCGCAAAGCTTCCGGTCTACGTCCGGGTGAATCGGATAAGGTAGCGGGGTTGCTAAGTGAAAAAATCATAAAGCCCGCTTCTCCTTTCCGGAAGCGGGTTTTTTATTAAGAAAGCTAAAAATAACTCCAAAAGCAGGTATAAACTAAAAAGTAAGTACAAAAAGGGGGTTATCATGGAGGATAAATCGTTACTAAAAGGAGACCTAAGCTTTCTCGGTCTGCCGGATATTCTCCAAATAATTGGAGAAAACAATAGAACGGGGACCCTGAGGATCACGAGCCAATACGCTCCACAAGCCGGACTCATATTTTTTGTGAAGGGTAAACCCGTCAATGCTATTGCCGGCAAATTGAATGGCCTGGATGCCATTTACAGCCTGTTTGGATGGACCGAAGGAAAATTTGAACTTCACGAAGAAGAGGTTCGGGTAGAACACGTGGTCAACAAAAGAATAATAAAGATTATCTTAGACGGCCTGAGGATGTTAGACGAAGACTTGATCAAAACAACAGGTCCGTCTATAAAGGACAAAAAATCCGGGTTAAAATCCCGGGACAAAAAAGAAGATTTGTTTGTTGTAAAAGGCCCTCGAGTAGACTACGTGTATATTGTTGATGAAGAACATTTCTCCGATGGAGCGGAGATTTTCAAAGAAGGGGCTCACGGAAACTGGATTTGGGTCATCTTGGGAGGCATGGTGAAGATATCCAAGAAAACAAAAAAGGGGCCTTTGACCATAGTCCGCCTGGGAGAAGGTTGCTTTTTGGGAACGTTCGGATGTCTTACACACGGCTTAAATCAAAGAAGTGCCACTGTTACCGCCATTGGTGAGGTCAGTTTAGGCTTATTGGATTCCCAACGCCTTTCCGGAGACTTTGCATGTGTATCGCCTGATCTCAAATCCCTTCTTCTCAGCCTCGATAACAGGCTCGGAAAAATCACAGATAGGGCGGTAAGCCTCTTTGTGAAAAAACATAAAATGAACGATTTCATTGAAGGCGAGAACCTGATTCCTGTAAAGGGTACACTTGAAGAAAATCTTTTCCATATTAAAAAAGGAGAAGCCTACGTGATCAAACGGACCCCCAGTGGCGATCTGCCTCTCATCACCCTTGAGAAAAATGATGTATTTGGGTATGTGCCATTCATGAATATTGCCCCGGAACTTCCATTTACGTTATTGTTGGCTTCAAAGGACCTAGAATTAGGCAACCTCGATACGAAAACCCTCAAGAAAGAATATGATCAACTTTCAGGAACATTAAGGAACCTGATTTACAACGTCAGCAGTAATGTTTCCGTCACAACGAGGTTTGCGATCAATTTACAGGAAGGGGAAAGTCCTTAATAAAGACAGCCCTCATTAGAGTCAATTTCCTGAGCCGGACTAAAAACTCCCACCCAAAGAGACTGTGTCGTAATGTCATTGCGAGGAGCCCCAGGCGACAAAGCAATCTCGTAACACGTCGAAGTTAAGGAGATTGCCGCGCTCCCTTTGGTGGCTCGCAATGACTGCGAGGAATTGTATCACAGTCTCAGAGGACATGGCCCTCTTTCACATGTTTTTTCTTTCCCCTAATCCGTAAAAAAATAGCCAAAACTTTTTAAGAAAGTTATAATATAAATGTTTGGCCTTCATTGCCGCAGAGGATTTCCTTCTATAAAATCAGAAACATGAATTGCAAATCACTTATGAAAACCTGCCGGAGAATCACACTTATACTAATACCTGTGCTGGCATTATTGTCGGCCTGCAGTATGGCCGATATAGAAAGCGCAATCAGGGCAATAAAAGGTCACGATACCCGGTTCGTCAAGAAAGTAGCGGCCAAAAAAGCAATGCGTTATGCTACCGATCCCAATGCCCTGAAAAGGGACATGGCACAGTTTAAGGCGCGTTTCCAGAAGCAACTGGGCATCTTCCATGATCTCATCCGCGGCATATGGGGCGAAAAGGAACCCAAAATGCCAAGCCAAAAGGAGTATGTCAAGTATACCCAGCAATACAAAAGCAGGGCGATCGTCAATTTCGAAAAAGGCCTCATTATCGTTGAGACGCTGGATGAAAAGGATCCGAAGGCCAGTCTTCGAAAAGCAATCATCAGCACACTCCTGACACCATATGACCCAAGCGGTGTAGATCTCTATTCCGATAAGGAGGTAAAATTTACGGGTAAGCCATATCTTTACGGCGAAGTAAAGGATCAGGATGGAAAGGACATCCGCTGGAAGTGGAGAGCCGAGCGCTTTGCCAAACATCTTGTTATACACAACCTCAAAACCCGTCCGTCGGGTATGAAAGAAGGGCCTGAAACCATTTACTATGTCCATATTACAATGATCAAAAGCCATCTAGGAGTGCGGGCCGAAAAATACAGACCTCAGGTGAAAAGCCAGGCCAAAAGGTTTGGGGTAAACTCGAACCTCGTCTATGCCATTATGGAAACCGAAAGCAGCTTCAATCCCTATGCAGTCAGCCCCGCCCCTGCCTTCGGCCTAATGCAGATCGTCCCGACATCTGCCGGACGCGATGCCTGGCGTTTTTTAAAAGACGAAGACGGCATCCCTTCAAGGCAATATCTGTTTAACGCAGAAAACAATATCGAAATGGGTACCGCCTACCTGCACTTGTTAGACTCGCGCTATCTGGATGCAATCAAAAACCCGGCCTCCCGCGAATATTGCGTTATTGCTGCCTACAATACAGGCAGTGGCAATGTCTTAGGGACCTTTTCCAGAGACCGCAAAAAGGCGGTGGATATCATTAACCGGATGACGCCTGAAAAGGTCTACGGGAAGCTCAGGGCCTCACTTTCCAGCCATGAAGCCCGGCGGTATGTAATGAAGGTAACGGAAGCCAAAAAGCGGTATGTGAGGCTATAGACTTCCGTAATAATATTTTAGGAGTGTGACACAGAAAGTCTTTACACCTTTTCTGTCCCATTAAGAAAAGTCGAAATTAATGCAAAGATGTGATATCTATGAAACTTGGAGCTTCAAATTGTTTCTAATAATAGCAACCTTTTTGTAATCCTTGCCCCATACCAAATTCTTGGATTCTTCAGGATTGAATATGCAAATCGAAAACCCAACACTGTTTTTTAACACGAGCAACAAGCTCACCACCGGATAATACACCTGAGCCGGCAAAACCTGGATTTAAGGATCATTCAAAAAGCTCGTCATCTTTTATCGAAGAGTTCGCCTTCATCCATATCCTGTACAATTTTTCACCGGCAAGCTCAAAGCATTTATATCCTGTTGAATCTACCTCCTCCACCATAACCTCACCCAACTCCTTGCACTGCTCAAGCCAATTCTGGAAATGTGCTCCACCCCCCAAATAGACCTTCTGCCATTTGTTTCCCTCTTCATCTATCTTCTCCTTAACCAACTCCTCTTTGGCCATTCTTTCCTGTATATCAATTTCCTGATTTTCCTGCTGTCCAGCCATTTTTCCCCTCCTTCATTAATCCGACATATAAATCATTTTTGCCCATAAAATCAACAAAATAACAGCTCTTTGAAATTATACGCCCGCGGACTCACGCCCGAGATTAGGCGTCGCTTTGAAGCCTTTTCCGAGTGACCGGTCCTGTTGAATAGGGTTCCCTTCGGGAAATTCAACAGGGCAGGCCCACCTGCCGTACGGCGGGCAAGCAGTAAAGGCCTAAGCTGGATCAAAAGGCTTTAATTACCGATTGATTTATGCTATTTATAAAATATTTTAGGAGGCCGAACATGAGCAAGTCAATCGTTGCCATTGTGAAATACGAAAAACCCCTGGAATCTGTCCAAAAGGCCGTCCTGCTTTCCAAAGGCCTGGAACATTTACCTTCAAATGCAAGGGTTTTTATTAAGCCCAATATCGTTTTCTGGACAAAAGAAGTGCCCTTTCCCAAGTGGGGTGTGATCACTACATCGCGCATTGTGGAAGACATGGTTGTAATACTCAAGGAGCGCGGAATTAGTGATATCACTATAGGTGAAGGCATGGTTACCCTGACACCGAAGGACAGTGAGACGCCCGCGCATGCCTTTGAAACCCTTGGATACAATGTCTTGAAAAAACGCTATGGTGTAAAGCCCATAAATATACTTGAACGCCCATTTGAAAAGATCGATCTCGGCGACGGGACAACCCTGAAATTTAATAAGGATATCCTCAACAGCGATTTTGTGGTGGATCTCCCCGTCATGAAAACACACGCACAGACCATTCTCAGCCTCGGGATCAAAAACCTAAAAGGGATGATCGACATCTCCTCACGCAAAAAATGCCACAACACAGATCCGGAAAAGGATCTGAACTACATGGTTGCAAGGCTTCCAGACAAGCTTCCCCCTATTTTCACACTTATTGACGGTATCTACACCTGTGAGCGGGGGCCAAACTTTGACGGACGTATGCACAGAAGCAATTTACTTGTGGCATCCCAGGATATTTTATCCGCAGATATGGTGGGAGCTAAGGTTTTGGGTCATGAACCGGCCGAGGTTCCTTATCTGATCCATGCGGCGCGAAACCGGGGACGCCCCACCGACCTTTCTGATGTGGAAGTGGTAGGCGAACGTATTGAGGATGTCGCTTCCTATCACGAATATAAATTTCCCTATAACAAAGACGGCACTCTCCCCATTCCCATGGAAAAAATGGGTATCAAAGGCCTTTCCTACCGTAAGTACGACCTTAGCATATGCACTTACTGCTCTGGCATAAACGGTCTCGTTCTGACAGCTGTGGCCCAGGCGTGGAAGGGAGAACCATGGGACGATGTCGAGATACTGACCGGTAAGGCCATGAAACCCACACCTGGCAAGAAAAAGACGATACTCTTTGGGAAATGCATGTATCAGGCCAACAAAGACAACCCCGATATCCAGGAAATGATTGCCGTGAAAGGCTGCCCGCCCTCACCGAAGTCAATCGTCAAAGCCCTTCAAAAGGCTGGAATAGAGGTTAATCCGGCCCTGTTTGAAAACATTGAACAACTGCCCGGTTTTTACATGTCACGTTACCAGGGAAAGCCGGAGTTTGATGAGTCTTTTTTCAAAATCATTTAGCCCACCTGCCGGGTATTAATGTCCCGCAATATTTGCAGCGGCCATCTTTCAAATTATATTGCGCAATGAAATAGCCTTTCCGGACAATCAGGGTCTTTTTGCAGTTGTGGCAATAGGTATGACTGCCCTCATGGCCAGGCACATTGCCCAAGTAGACATATCGGATTCCCTCACGAAGCGCCAAATCTCTTAGTTCTTCAAGCATTGAAATGGGTGTAGCAGGCAGCCTGGTCAGCTTGTAATGCGGAAAAAATCTCAACAGGTGCAGGGGATAGTTAGGGCCTAACTCTTTTAAAATCCACCCGCACATGCGCTTGATCATATCCGGCTTATCCACGTAGGTCGGTACAACAAGAGTGGTCATTTCAAACCAGACACCCTCTTGGTGCATGGTCTTGAATGTATTCAAAACCGGTTCAAGCGTTCCCCCGTTAAGTGAACGATAAATACCGTCATCAAAGGATTTCAAGTTGACGTTGGCACCATCCAGATACCTGCACAGCCTGATAAGGGGTTCCTTATTGATGTAACCGTTTGAGACCAGAACATTTCTGATACCCGCTTCCTTAGCAAGCCTGGCCGTGTCATACATATATTCATAATAAGTAATCGGCTCCGAGTAGGTGTAGGCTATAGCAGGAATCTTTCTTGTCTTTGCCTGCTTCACTACATCTTCTGGAAAAAGCTCAAAACACCGCACATCTTCAGGCCTTTTCTGGGAAATTTCCCAGTTCTGGCAGTTAAGGCACCTGAAATTACATCCTGTAGTGGCGATGGAAAAGATCAAAGAACCTGTATAGAAGTGCATGAGAGGTTTCTTTTCAATCGGATCCACATTGACCGAGCAGGGGTTTCCATAAGTCAGCGAATAAAGCTTCCCGCCTATATTCACCTTTGAACGGCAGATGCTCCGGTCTCCGGGTTCGAGTACGCAGTGGTTGGGGCAGACTTGACACTGTACAGTTTCCCCGACCGTTTCATAGAAAAACCCCTCCTTGGACCACTTCCAAGGTTTTTCAGGGGCATCGCCCACGAAAATCTCTCCCTTTATGCTCCTGCCTCTTTGATTATCTTTTCCTGGAAATCCGAATCCCGTGGTTGTCCAAAAAAGGGTGGTGGCCCCTAAGCCGATGGTTCTTAAAAATTCTTTGCGGGTTATCATTCTGCCCATATTTTACCCGTTTGATTGCTCATTTTTTGGTCAAAGATTTAAACGCTTCGCAAAAAGCTATATTCAGGTTTAACTTGTCTTTCTTCCGGTGAACATAATAACCAGGCTACTCGAGATTTTCACCAGTATTATAAAAACAACCGCGATCTTAATGCCCAGTAAAGGGATCAGAACCGTCCCCGTGGCAATTGTGCCAACGGAAGCTCCACACAGATCGGCGGCCAGACAACCCGCAGCAGGACTCTGTTTTTCGCCGATTATGCCTGCCGCGATGGGAAACTGGAACCCACAGAGAAAAGAGAAGCAAAAACAGTACACTAAAAAGCATATAGAAGGTAGCTCATTCTTGAAATATCCAATCCAAACGAAAAAAAGCAGCAGCAGGGACAAAAGCAACATCTCCGAAAACAGGAGTTTACGGATATCCCTATCACTTGCAATATTACCAACTATCGCCCCGGGGAGCAACCCTAACAGGAAGGCGGTCACGATTGCCCCGATCTTCAGATAAACGTACCCATAAATAACCTGAAATGCAAAAACAATGAGCATCTCTACACCCATTGTCGCCAATCCGGTAGAAAACAGAATGTATTCTTCTTTCTTCATGAATGCGATATAGATCATGGTAAGAACGAATAGAATCGCAGCAAAATATCCTGGAGAGGTTCCATGCTTTTCAAACCATTCCTGAAAAACAATATTCATGAGCCTCGGCTCAAAATCGGTATTAATGTATTCATCTATATCCAGGCTGTCCTTAAGCTGCTTTATCCTTTCCGCAGTAACGTTACCATAGAAGAAGCCGTCAATATAGGTTGTCCTGATGGATTTAGCTTTTAACCTGGCTGGTACGTCAGGCCACAATGTCCCGTCCCGGCAGAGAAAATAGGCCTCCTCCCCGGGAAGTATTATCACGTTTTTAAAATGCATTCGCGCCGTGTTGTATAGGGTAGAAAGTTTCTTTTTCCTGGTTTCGCTGATGTAGTTCTGTGCATACTCCATGCTCATAGAAAGAATGCCGCCCTTGTTTAAGACCTGTTTTGCAAGAGCGAAAAATTCGCTTGTGAAAAATCGGTTTATCTGGAAGGTATCCGGATCGGGAAGATCAATAATAATCGCATCATACCTTCTCCGGGTCATTTTGATATATCGCCTTCCGTCAGTATTAATTATCTCTAAAAACGGTGCCTTTTTGATGGTGCCTAGGTTTAGCGCTACATCCGTCAAATTGGGGTCAAGCTCCACATAGTCAACATGTCCCGGTCTGTGTTTGGACACCTCATCCAAAGTTTCACCAAGGCCCCCAGAAATCAGAAGCACATTTTCTATATTATCGAGCTGGCATAAGGGATAATGAATTTTTTCTTCGCTGTTAACGATATTCGCCTCCGAATAAAGCGGGACACCCGATTCCCAGAAGGTGAACTGAGGGCCTTCTTTAGTAACAATAATCCTTCCGAAAGGGGATTCCAAATAACGAACAACATCACCGTACTGGTGCGACAGGGTGAGATTTTCAAAGACGCGGTTCGTGGAACAATAATAAAAAACGGAACATGCAACGAGGGCGGTTATTAAAAAGACATGCCTCTGGAGCCGAAAGAGGAGTACCAGACTTACCAGGATCAGGAGAGTAGAACAAATGGCGATGGTAAAAAAGGGTTTTACCCAGTAAACCAAGACGAAACTGAATGCAAGTCCTCCTATGATATCACCTATGCTGTCGGTAAGATAAAGATCGCCACTGGTAAAATTATATTGACCCTCTTGCATTACTTTCTGTGCACAGGGAAGAATAAAGCCGGTGAGTAGACAGTATAGGCAAATGGTAACGATAATATAGAAAAAGATAGGATAAAAACCGGGGGAAGTGCCGTGTTGAAAAAAAACTTCCCTAAACTCTCTGATCAATATTATCTGGAGAAGAGGCCACACGGAGATGATCAGGATGAGCAGGGAATAGCCCGCCACAGAAAGACGCTTGATGGGTTTCGCTGCCAGGCTGCCTAACCCAGTCAACAGCACCCAGCAGAATAGTACCAGAGAAATGGTGATCTCGTTACCATGAAACTGTGATAAAAATTCTCTGATGGTTAGTAGTTGAGTAGTAACGGAGGATATGCCCGTACCGATGATGGACCATATGATCAAACGTTTATGATTTATCATGTGTTCATTGAAAGTGTTCAGGAGTCAGATTGATGTGCCTTTTGCCACACGATTAAGTATTGAAAATGCTTAGCAAGTCTTAATGTAATTCTGGATCCTAAATTCTTACTTTTGGATACCGAGCAATTACCAGTAATTTATTGATAAGCAATGACATGAGCATTCCAGTTTTAAAGCGGCAAAGCCCCGTTCCATAAAATCGCAAAGCGATTTTATTCCTCAAAGGCCTGCACCTGATAGGTTAGGACTTCAAGATCTCCCTTCCGCCATTCATCCCCGTCCAGGCCGGCCTTGAGACTGAGATGGGTCAGGAATTCCTCTTTCCCTGGTAATTGTTCCCAGACCTGTGGGAGAAATGTGGACTGGTGAAATCCTTTTTTTAAAATAACGCCATCAATGCCAGGACGAAGTTTATTCAGAAGATCATCGGCATCGGAATATGAAAGCGATTTTGGATCGGTCAGGATACTGATCTCAATCCTGACCCTTTTCCACTCATCTTTGGTAAGCGGACGAAATCTTGGATCCCTGAATGCAGCATTGATGGCATTGACGCGGATTCCCTCAATCAATGATTCCTGCGGGATGATATGGCCAATACATCCCCTCAGTCCTCCCTGGATAGTCAGTGTCACAAATGTGCCGCGCTGCTCAGAAAACTTCGGGGAAATATCTGATTTCAGAGGATTCTGATCCTTCCTTGCAAAGAGTTCCTGCTCAATGGTCTGTCTCGCCACTTTCAGGAGATGCCTTCCCTCTTCTTCCGTAAGTTTATCAATATCTGCCATGCCCACCTCCTTATTGCCAGGCTCACCGGTTGAAACCGTTGTCCCCTCCCCCTGAGCCAACAATGGAACTGATAAAAACCAACAAAAACAAAGAAAAAACCAAGAAATATTAGAAATTTTCGGCGGTTTCATTACTCTGCTCCCGGGAAGTTCTTCCCACAATTCAGGCAAATCATTGCTTTCCCAAAACCTTCATTGCCTCAACATAAAGACTATGATAACCGAAAGAGAAACCCTGTCAACCCGAAACGCCAAATCATATTATCTGTTGCATTATACAATACAGGAACAATTTTTACTCCGTGATGGTCTGCATGATTCTAAATTTTTTATTGATTTTTACCCTTTGAAGGATAATCATAACACTCTGACCAAATTATTTAACGTAGTGGGATATACAAAAGGCAATGATGATTATGGAAAACTTGAGAAAGAAAAGGGAACGGGTAAAACAGATCTTCGAGATACTGGATCCCATTTATACCCGCGAAAAAACCGCCCTGAAACACAAAACGCCTTTTCAACTCCTAATATCAACCATTCTTTCTGCCCAGTGCACGGACAAACAGGTTAATCAGGTCACCAGGACCCTGTTTAAAAAATATAAAAGCCCCCGGGACTATTTGGCTGCTCCAATTGCCGAGCTGGAAGCGGATATCCGGCCTACAGGCTTTTTCAAAAACAAGGCCAAATCCATAAAGGGTTGCTCCCAGGCGTTGATAGAACTATATGGCGGTAATGTGCCCTCCACCATGGAGGAAATGCTTAAACTGCCCGGCGTGGGTAGAAAGACTGCAAATTGTGTCTTAGGAGCGGCCTTTAATGTACCCGGTGTTGTTGTTGATACCCACGTAAAGAGGCTTGCCCAAAGATTGGAGCTCACGGAAAACCAGAATCCGGACAAGATTGAAAAGGACATAGAAAAACTCCTTCCAAAGGAAAGGTGGCGCCGCTTTTCCGATATCCTCATCTATCACGGCAGGGACATCTGCAAGGCAAGAAGGCCTGACCATGACCGATGCCCGGTCTTTGGCCTGTGTCCTTCAAATTCAATTTAGTCTTAAGTAAAGAATCCCCACCAAAGGGCTGGGGCTTTATAGATCGGCAAAACATCATAATTCCATCAGGATACACGGCGTGCGGGCCATGGGGGTCTCTTTTCAAAAATTGCATTTAAACTTCTGCCGGAAGAGTCGAACGCCCCCATTCCCGCAAACAGACGGTCCGGAGCAGATATCGAAGACCCAGGCCACGACAAAGAATCCCTTCAGGGGCTGTTAACCCCTGAAATTCCCGGCCCAACTAACATCCCATAAAAGGTCAGCCTATGCCGCTTTTAAAAAGAGACCCCCATTTCCCGGTTTTCAAGCATCCAGGCAAAGCTTGCTCGCCGTCAGTTTGGCGGGGCATGGGACTTTTCGAAAGGACGCATCTTCCGGATCAAAACTCCTCCGGCCTGTCCCGCGGCCCGAGTCGCGGTCTGCATAGCAGCGGCCTAATGGTATCCACTACCTTTCGTTCCGGCAGGCCGCAGGGAGGGTCGCTTAAACCGTAGGAGTAGATGGGTCCTGGAGAAGAGTAACATGCCGAGCCGCCTTGAACTCCATTCCCATGATAGGCAGCATAGCTTTGAAACCTTTTCTTCGGTTCCGAGGCTCCCGCCAGTCACCTCAAAAAGGCCTCAAAGCCACGCTCTGTCTATTTCAACCGCTTTGTATCGCATTCAAGGCGCAAGCCTGCCCTCCGTCAGCTTGGAGGGCTTGCCCGCCTTATGGCAGGCAGGGTATGGGGCTCTTCGAAAGGTCGCATCTTTCAACGCCTTGAGCCTTGTTCCTTACGCCCTGCGCCTTGCGCTCAATATAGATGCGGGCTTGAGAAGAGTGCTGTACCGAGCCCTTAGCAACAATAGGAAGCGATAAGAATTACAAATCCAGCTGGATACAAGGTGGACGGGCCCGCCAAATTGACGGCGGACAAGTCATAGAGGTCTCGTTTACCTAAATTCCGCCACTAGGAAGGTATGATCGGAAGGCTTTTCGGACATCCTTGCTTGTGTGTCGATCCAGGCCTTGCGTGATTTTTCCGCTAAGGGGGGTGTGGCCAGGATATAATCAATGCGCCAGCCCATTTTTCGCTTCAATGCGTTTGGAATTCTGTAATCCCAGAAGGTATAGTGGCCTCCGCCCGGCTCATGCTTCCGCAGAATATCCACCAATCCCCAGTCTAAAAACTCCTGCAGGATGGACTGCTCATCAGGGTGAAAGCAAACCCCTCCTCTGAAATTATCCGGGTCATACACGTCTATGTCCTCAAGCGCAACGTTAAAGTCCCCGGCCAGCAAAAAAGGCCGGCCGGGATCATAATTCTCTTTGACATGGTCTAAGAGATCCTTTAACCAGGCGAGTTTGTATTCAAACTTATCCGTCCCTACTTCAAATCCCTGGGGAACATAGACATTTATTATTCGAATGTTATCAAATTGCACACTCATGAAACGGGCCTGTTCACCTTCCTCATCGTAAAGGTTCAGTCGGATTTTCTCCGGCGGGATTTTGCTAATGATGGCAACACCGTTATAGGATTTCTGCCCCCTGTATATTGCATTATAACCGGCTTCCTCAAACAGATCAGCAGGAAAGTCCTTGTCCTGAACCTTTGTCTCCTGCAGACACAGTACATCCGGTCGTTCCCGGTCCAACCAGTCCAAGATAATTTGCAACCTGGCACGAATGGAATTGGTATTAAATGTGACAAATTTTAGGGCCATTTATTCTCCAGTTTATGCCATGTTTCCGCAGAAGTTTCTTGAAAATGCACAAAACACATTCCCCGTAAGCTTGTCGGAGCAAAGCGGAAATCCCGCGTTAGCGGGGATGCGCGGAGCTTTAATCAACTTGAGCGGATTATCATTTCACTGGGCGGGCTCTTTCAGAAGGCCACCTCACTCATAATTGTGCTTAATGGGGGACCTCTTGTCTGTTTATCTCACTTTGCTTCCCGGTACGGTATCGGCATCGGGCATGAGTATATGAACCCCGGACTCGTCTTCGGCCGCCAGGACCATGCCGCGGGATTCGACTCCCATCAGCTTGACCGGTGCCAGGTTTGCTACCAGAACTACCTGTTTTCCGGTAAGATCCTGTTCACTGTAATGACCCACAAAACCGCCCACAACTGTCCTCTCTTCACCTATATCCACGGTAAGCTTGATGAGCTTCTTGGAACCTGGAATGGCCTCGGCCTTTTTAATGGTTGCAATCTTTAGATCAAGTTTCTGAAATTCCTCAAATGAAATCAGGGGCACTTCTTCCAATGACACTTTCCTTTCCTCCCTTTTCAAAGGTCCTTCCTGCTTTTCGCTCAAAATTCGTGGGAACAGGACCGGTGCCTTTGCAATAGGCCGAACCGGCTTTTCATTTCCCCATGCCCTGAGGTCTTCAAGAAGGAAATCATTGCCCTTTTTGGCAAGACCTAATTCATCCTGAATCTTTTCAGCGGATTCAGGCATAAATGGCCAAATAAGTCCAGAAACAATCTTAATCGTTTCGGTGATGTAATAGATAACCGTAGCAAGCCTTTCTCTGTCTGACTTTGCAAGAACCCACGGTGCCATGGTGTCGATGTATTTGTTTACCTTGCCGATCACCTCCCACACCCCCATCAGGGCCTTGTGAAAGGCCAGTTCTTTCATGAATACCTCGTACCTGTCAATCATATCCAGGGCTTCGGTTTTGAGAGTCCTATCTTCACGTTCAGGGAAACCTGGTTCGGGCAATACTCCTTCATAATACTTCAGAGCCATAGTCAGGCTCCGACTGACCAGGTTTCCAAGATCATTTGCAAGATCGGCGTTGATGCGACCAATCAGGGCCTCTTCGCTGAACTCAGAATCAAGCCCAAAAACCATGTCACGCAAAAGGAAATACCGGAATGCATCCAGCCCATACACATCCACTAATTCGAGAGGCCTGACCACATTCCCGATGCTCTTGGACATCTTACCCTCGTTCACGTTCCAGT
>CAZUHR010000021.1:0-19321 GCA_964620335.1 uncultured Desulfobacteraceae bacterium | reverse complement strand
CTTGCCACCTATACAGCCGGACAGAATTGTACCATGCCTTCATGTGTGATTCCGATATCTCATAGATCTGTCATCATAACTTTGAAAAGACACAATAAAACGGTTTAGGTGTTAAAAGCCCGTTGGATTAAAAATATCTCCGGGTTTGTAATTATGTATCAGAAGCATATCCCGCATAATTGTAACAAAATAAAGCTAAATAAATATAGCTTTTTGCCTTAAATCCGTTAAAAACATGCAGCCGCATAATATTATTGTTAAACCCTAGGTAAATGTCATGAAATATGATGTGCAATACAATGATGGAATTTTCGAAATTAAGACTTCTGCGGATGCCAATCTTGAAGGATTCAAATGTTTTTGGAAGAAGTTAGTCAATCATGATAAGTGGAAACCAAGTTCCCGAATTCTTGCAGACCATACAGAACTGAATGCCGCCCCTCTTACGGTAGAAGACATTAAAAATATTGCAGATGAAGCACTCAAAGGCGACCGTTCGGGCCAGTACAGCATTCGTATAAACGATCAATGGCGCGTATGCTTTCGTTGGGAGGAAGCGGGCGCAGAATATGTTGGGATCGTGGACTACCATTGAGGTGAATCAAGATGAATAAGATTAAAACAGTAACCCCCCGGCGAGATCCTTCTGGAAGAGTTCCTCAAGCCAATGGGGTTAAGTTAGTATCGCTTGGCAAAGGAGATCGGCGTTCCCGCTCAGCGTATCAGCGAAATTGTTACCGGTAAGCGTGCCATTACAGCGGACACAGATTTGCGGTTGTGCCGGTTTTTTGGTCTATCTAACGGCTATTGGTTGCGCGCTCAGGTTGCGCACGACACTGAAGTCGCTGAGCGTAAGCTTGGACATGCGTTGAGAAAGATCAGACCATGGGCAACGGTTGTGGCCCGACAAGACAGTGGAGCGCGGCTGGGCTAACCTCGCGGCTTTTTGAAACTTTATGTAGGCACAGAAGTGAATTACCCCTCCCACAGAGACTGTGTCACAATCCCTCCCGGTCATTGCGAGCGACCAAAGGGAGCGCGGCAATCCCTTTAATTTCGACGTGTTACAAGATTGCTTTGTCGCCTGGGGCTCCTCGCAATGACATTACGACACAGTCTCACAGGGCGGGGCATCCCTGTTGAAGCGCTTCCCAGGATATGGGATCGGCTGTATCGGGCAGATCCCAGTCGTTCAAAAACCGGGCTTGACCTGGGACTCGCGCAGGTCAAGGCCATCATCGAGGCGCACGAAGGCAGGATTGAAGTCGCGAGTGAACATGAAAAAGGCTCGGTCTTCAGCCATCCACCTTCCCACCGGCAATAGATCCACTTGCTGCTCAGCTTTCTGCCCGGGAGCCAACGGTTCCTGATAAATCCTTTCAAAAATGTAATCTTCATGAAAGATTCCTGAAAGCTTTCCCTGTTATTCTTTTTTGAATGAACACCAAGCTACCTCAATGGAATATGCAGTCGACCCGAAGGAGGAATGCCTTGCCAGCAATATTACGGAACGATTTTAAAAGACTGATGGAAGATATAGAGAGTATTGACAAAGACATGGAAATCCTGAAACGCGATTACTCTGCCTGGAGCAGGGATATTCAAAACATTGACCTGGGAAATATCACAAGACATGCCAGGGAACTGGAATGGAATCTTAATATGACCATATCGGATTGCGCTGTGGCATGCCGTCAGTATTGGAAGGAATACAACTTCCCGCTAGCAGAAGGCCTTGGAAGGTCTTCGGTTTATATGGAGTGCATATGCAGTGAACTGGAGAACATGAAAAAGGGTTTTCATGAGGGGGATATCCGCTTCTCCCTATTTAAAGAGTTGTACGTGGATTGGGAGAAATTCAAGAAATCCATTTGCCACACCCAGCGGCTTGTAAATCGGCATCAGGAAAGAAGAAAAAACTTCCACTGGCTCACTGAAAATGATGGGGAAGGGAGTCAGGAATGAGGCGGCATGCCCTAAATTATTCATTGCTTAGCATACTTAATGTATTGATTATGGCCTGGGTCGATTGTCCCGCCATTCTCCTGGGTGCGGACCCTAAAACAGATCTGGTCGAGGGCCAGCCCGTAAAAGGCCTTAAGGATTTCATGGACCAAATCATCAACCTGAAGCGGAAACAGAGGGTCATTATGCTCGGTCTTGACCATCGAACCGGCCAAACCGGTTTTGTACAGGTGGTGATGCCTTGAAGAAAATCGTAATCCTAAAAAGGCATGGTGAAGAGATTGACAATTTGGAAACACTCCTGAAAAAGCTCTTTCCCGAGTGTGAGATCTGTAGTGTTGTGGTCATAGACAAAGATGGAAAATCACAAAAGGATTGCATCGACAATGCGCCGGAGCAATGAAGGAGGCATAATGTCAAAAAAAATACTGGTTGTCGACGATGATAAATCCGTAAGGAAGAGCATTTCATTGATGATCGAATGTATGGGATTTGAAGTCCGAGCTGCTGATTGTGGGGAGAAGGCGGTCAAGCTGTTTAAGGAGAATGCATTTCATCTTGTTCTTACGGACTTCAACATGCCGGGAATGGACGGTGCCGCTCTGGCCCGCTGCATCAAGCAGATATCCCCAACGACTCCGGTGGTTCTCGTAACAGGGGATGCCAAAGCGCTCATAAATAAAAGGTCTGGAGGGGATTCTTTCGATATGACTCTGCCGAAGCCATTTATGTTGAATCAAATAAAAGAAACCATTGGAAGCATCCTCGGGTGAAATCATGGCCCCGGATAGATATTCTCGTTGGGTCTGTTGGCCCTTTCTGCTGGTTCCATTTTGCATTAGATGGGCAAAGGCTCGGAAAGAAGAAATGTTCTTGAAAGGTTTTTGACAACTTGGGCTGATACTAAGCTTGTATTTTTCATCATTATTAATCTTTTTAAGCTATTCTTTTTATTTGGCAATACGAGGGTGCGTTGGTCTTGAAATATCTGAAGTAAAAGACAAAGGAGGATCACTATGAAGAGAGACAGATTGATCAGGGGTTATTCAGGATGCATTCTTATTGCGTTGTTTTTTTTGTTTAACCTTATCTTTTTGCCCTCAATTACCAACGGGGAAGAAAAGAAAAAGGATCTCCCGTCCAGGAAGATCACAGTCGCCCCTGAATACCCGAGCGTTGTTGTGTTTGAAGGGGAAGATGTCAGCGTCGATATGGTTCTTCGAAACGGTGGGAGGCAAGGTGAAACCATTGATCTTTCAATCACATCAGTCCCAAAGGGCTGGAAAGCGTGGTTCAAGACGTACAGCTTCAAAATCGGAGGGGTGTATGTGGAAAGCGACAGCACAAAAAACGTGTCGCTCAGGGCCGAACCGGAAAAGGGCACTGGACACGGTGAATACCATTTCCCAATAAAGGCCCGAACCAGAGACGGTCAACTCACCTCTTCAAGCGAGCTGATCATTACTGTAGAGAGCAAAAAGGAGGAGAAAAAAAGCAAGGGCGTCAATATCACCACCTCTTACCCGGTTCTCAAAGGGCCCACGGACGCCAAATTCGAGTTTTCCCTTGACGTGGAAAACAAGACCGACAAGGAGGCGATCTTTAACCTGGCTTATGAGGCCCCCAAGAACTGGGATGTCAATTTCAAGCCCTCCTATGAGGACAAATATTTCTCCAGCCTGAGGATCAAGAAAGATCAGAGCCAATCCATGGCCGTGGAGGTCAAACCTTACGTATTGGCGGAACCGGGGGAATACCCTATCAAAGTCGAGGTCAGCTCGGAGAAGGCCAAAGGAGAAGTGATATTGAAAGTGGTTCTCACGGGGACCTATAAACTGGAGGCCGGTACTGCCGACGGACTGCTTTCCCTGAATGCCTATCAGGGAAAGGGTGCCAACATGTCTTTCTATGTGAAAAATAACGGATCAGCCGCACAAAACGACATTAAATTTCTTACTTTCAAACCCGAGAACTGGAAGGTCGAATTTTCACCAGAAAAGATTGACACACTCCCTCCGGGTGACCTGCGACAGGTCGAGATGACGATCACGCCGGCAGATCAGGCCCTGGTGGGTGATTACTCGGTGGGTGTCAATGTGGAAGGAGAAAAAAGTAACAAAAACTTGGAGTTCAGGATAACAGTCCGGGCCTCCACCGCCTGGGGGTGGATCGGAATAATGATCATTGTAGCGGTCTTGGCCGGCCTTGTTTTCCTCTTTGTTCGCATAGGGAGGCGGTAGTTATGAAAAATGGGAAAGTGATTGAGACTTTCGATCTGACCAAAAATTATCCCAATCAGGCAGCAGTGAATAAACTCTCTTTCAACGTCAAGGAAGGGGAGATCTTCGGATTCCTAGGACCCAACGGGGCGGGCAAGACGACCACACTGCTCATGCTTATGGGCCTGACACAACCGTCTGCTGGGTCTGCAAAAGTCTACGGGATTGATCCGGTGCGAAAGGCCCGGGAAGTCAAAAGCTTAGTGGGATATCTGCCGGAAAATGTCGGCTTTTACCAGGATATGGATGCGGTTCAAAGCCTGGGGTATATTGCTGATCTCAATGGAATGGACAGGAAAGAGGCCAGAGACAAGATCATCGAGGTGCTGAATACGGTGGAGCTTTCAAGTCATCAACATAAAAAGGTGGGCGCCTATTCCAGGGGAATGAAGCAGCGCCTGGGCATTGCCGAGGTCCTTCTGAAGGATCCCAAGCTAATGTTTCTCGATGAACCCACTCTCGGCCTGGATCCTGAGGGGGCCCTCAAACTCATTGATCTTGTCCAATCCCTCAACAGGGACCGAAAAATCAGCGTGCTCCTCTCATCGCATCATCTTCAACAGGTGCAAAAGATATCTCACCGCGTCGGGATTATGATTAGGGGCAAGATGGTTGCAGAGGGTTCTATTGATGCCCTCGGCAAGGAAAAACTCGGAGTGGGCGAAGAAGAATATAGCCTCGAAGAAATCTACATGAAATACTTTAAGGAGGTTTGATCATGAAAGGTATTTCTGCAGTTTATCGAAAGGAGTTGTCGGATCATTTCAGCAGCTACCGATTTGTAATCCTCTTTGCACTGATTGCCATGGTCAGTTTTATCACGAGTTATATGGCGGGGATTCATCTCAAAGAGAGCATGGAGGGCATGGCCAAACCAAAATTTGCCTTCCTCATGCTCTTTAATACCACGGGCGCCCTGTTTTCCATGGTACAATTTGTGGCCTTTTTTGGGCCGCTCATTGGTATTGTCCTAGGGTTTGATGCCATTAACCGTGAAAGGGGCGACGGGACATTGATTAAAATCGTCTCCCAGCCCATCTATCGGGATTCGGTCATTAACGGAAAATTCCTTGCCGGGGTGACCACAATCAGCATCATGCTGGTATCCATCGTGCTGGTAATCTCCGGGCTGGGTCTGATACTGTTGGGGGTGGTTCCTGGTGTGGAAGAGGTAGGGCGACTGTTCATTTATATTATCATCAGTATCTTTTACATCTCCTTCTGGCTGGGGTTATCTATCCTCTTTTCGATCTTTTTCAGGAGCATCGCCACTTCGGCCCTGGCAGCGGTTGCGCTGTGGATATTCCTATCGTTCTTTGTGTCCTTAGGGGCCAGTGTGCTGGCCGATATGGTTGCGCCCGTGAATGCGCAGGGGAGCGAAAGAACGGAGGCCACGGTGAGAAATATCCGGCTAAAGCAATTTATTTCGCTTTTCTCACCCATGTCTCTGTATACCAATGCCTCGGCTACTATCATCGATCCAATGAGAAAGACCACGGAGGCACTCGTGCTCATGGGACCCATGGAGAAGCTTTCCGCGGGCCGTTTTCAGAATCCGCTGCCCATCGGGCAGAGCATTCTTGTGGTGTACCCTTATATCGTGATCCTGATTGCCCTGACGCTGGTATGTTTTGCCATTTCGTATCTGGTGTTTGTGCTCCAGGAGATCAGAACGTAGCCAAGCTCATAACTTCAGCTGGTTGTGGAATTTACGAAACGTTAAGTTAGATCAAGGAGACTTCATGATGGCAGTGGATGTCAAGCAGATCGGCGAATTTACCACAAAGAAAGGCCCGGTATTTGCCAATATCGTCCTGGCCGATGAGATCAACCGGGCACCCGCGAAGGTCAAAGCGCCCTCCTGGAGGCGATGCAGGAAAGACAGGTAGCCATCGGAGAAGCAAGCTATGCGCTGGATGATCCCTTTTATCTCTTTCCCGCTTTTCATCTGGACCTTCTTGAAAAACGATTCTGCAAAAAGGGATGTTGGTTCCAAAACGACTTGACAGTGTAGTAAAAAAGGGGATAGATTTTTTTATGGCAAGACAGCAAAGCCTTGATGCACCAGGAATCTTGCATCATGTTATGGCCCGAGTCATTGATGTATTAAAGATATTCGGTGGCAGAAAGGAGTCGAAGAAGCCAATCCACGTTCAGGTTTGAGAAAGAAGGCTGTGGTTAAATCCCGCAGGATGTTTTGTCAGATAGGGGTAAAGAAGATGGGCTATTACGGAGCTGATGTTGCGCGTTTTCTTGCCATCACGACTTCTGCGGGTAATTGTTTAGCCGTGATGAGTTGCCGGAGATAGAGAAATATCTTTAAGTCGTTTCGGAACTTGCGTCGCCCTTTTTTGTTTAATATTCGAATGAAAACTAAAAAATGGATCATTCTTATAATCTGCCTTGCCGGAATGGCTTTTCTTTTTGGGCGGACAAATTCAGCCGGCGAGGCTCAATTCGTTCCTTCTATGAATGTGTCCCGAATGTCGGAGTTTAAAACCAGCGTGGACGGTATCCCTTCACGGGAGCCCCGTTATATTTCCGTCGGGATGGAAAAACCCTTACAGAACCTAGTTGCAGGCGAGACCGGCAGTTTTGAAATCGTGGCTTATCTGAAGGAGCCTAAAGGTGTCCATGGCAGTCCGCTTGCATGGAATCGGAACGCGGCAGCCCCCGTCATCATATGGATTGCCTCGCCCCCCGACAGTGGGATCGCTTTCATAGACAGGACCCGGACGGACAGGCCCTATCATCATCTTTTAGTGAAATTTGCCGTTTCGGAACAAAACAATCAACAACCTATACTAGCGAAGATAGAGTACACCATAAATCCCAATACCAAGGCCGGGCAACACTCTTTTTGGCTGGATATATTTGCGGAGTTGATCACTGCGGATGGGCACGAGATTCATGACATGGGTGTCGTGACCCTGCCTTTCGCGGTAGATACCCATTTCAGGACCAAACTCCTCATGTTGCTCGTTGTCGGAGCTGCCGTATTTCTCTTTATTGTGGAGTGGGTGCGTGTCGACGTCGTAGCCATATTGATGATGGTATTGCTTCCCGAACTGGAACTGCTTAACGCTCACGATGCCTTCCGAGGTCTCAGCAGCAATGCAGTAGTGGCTATTATCGGAGTCATGATCATCAGTTACGGTCTAAACAGGGCGGGTCTGGTCAACCGTATCATTCAGCCGGTGCTGGGGTTTATCGGAAAGAGCTCTTCCCGACTGGTCGTGATCTTTTCTGCTCTGATTGCAGCCATATCGGGCGTTATGCAAAACACCGGCGCTGCCGTGCTCTTTTTACCTGCTATCCGGTTCGCGGCATCCCACAGACTTAAGACCCATATTTCCCACGTACTCATGCCCATCGGAATGGCGGCGATTCTTGGCGGAACTTTGACCATGATCGGCACGAGCCCTCTGATTCTGCTAAATGATATTCTGCCCCAGGGGATGCCCAAGTTTGGTTTCCTTGAACTGACGCCTATCGGCCTGGCCCTCGTCATCGGGGGAATCGCATATCTTTCAACGGGCGGAATGCGTATGCTAGCCGGATCTTCTCTAAAGCGGTCAGAGGTCAAAAACAATTCAACCGGGGCCTTTGAAAATACTGTTCTCAGTTCCTACCCCTTAATCAATGGACCCTATGAAATTTTTGTGCCTGAAGATTCCCCGGCAGAGAAAGACCCCCAGGAGGTAGTAAACATTCGGCGGCGTTACCTGGTTAACATCGTGGCTTTGGCCAAAGACAACGGGACATGCGATGTCGCCCCTTTACCGAACATGGTTATTCGGGCCGGCGTTGCATTGTGTGCCTACGGCCCGGAAAAGGCTGTCAGGGACTTCGTCCGAGATTACGGGCTGGTTCTAAGGGAAGAGCCTCTACTTTTCAAGAATACGATGTTCAATCCCTCTATAGCGGGAGTTGTCGAGATGGTGATTTCTCCTCGATCGAGTCTGATCGGCAAAACGATCAAAGAAATCCGCTTCCGCGAAACTTTCGGGATGAACCCACTTGCAGTCCATCAGTCCGGCACGACCTATTATCGAGAACTGGCTGATCTGCCCCTACAGTCCGGTGATATGGTCCTTGTCCACGGCACCTGGGAACAATTCCATACCCTGCAAGAGCTTCACCAAAACTTTATCGTGATCTCGCGGTTCGAAGAAGAATTTCACAAGCCTGAAAAAGCGAAAAGGGCCTTAACATGCTTTTTGATCACCCTTTTTCTGATGGTCTTTTCGAGTTTTTATTTTCAAAACCGCCCCGTTAATCCTCTCCCTTTATCGGTTTGCCTTATGGTGGGCGCTTTGGGCATGATATTAAGTAAGGTCATAACGGTCAGTGAAGCATACCGTTCTGTGGATTGGCGCACCGTGTTCCTGCTTGCCGGGCTCATTCCTCTGGGCATGGCCGTAGATCAGACCGGGACCGCTCAATGGATCGCGAAAGGAATTATTACCGGGCTCGGCAATTTCATGTCTCCACTCCTGCTTCTAGTCATACTCGCCTGCTTGAGTTGCGCTTTTACCATGGTGATCTCGAATGTCGGAGCCTGCGCCCTGCTTGTTCCCTTGGGGGTGTCCATTGCACACCAAATTGGAATCGATGCTCGAGTAGCGGTTATCGTCGTCGGTTTAGGGGTTTCCAATTCCTTCATCCTGCCGACCCATCAGGTGAATGCCTTATACATGGGACCGGGAGAATACCGAACCAGAGACTACGTCAAAATCGGAGGATTCTTGAGTTTGATCTACATCGTTGTTCTGGTAATGATGACATACGTTTTTTATCTCTAAGGGGGTTCCAGCCCTGATGAATCCTCTGGAACTAAAATCCAACTAACTAGGAGGGAAACATGGCCGTAATTACCATATCACGAGGTTCTTATAGCAAAGGGAAAAAAGTGGCTGAGAAGGTTGCGGCACGATTGGGTTATCGTTGTTTAAGTCGTGAGGTGATTCTTGATGTAAGTGAGCATTACCACATTCCTGAGATTAAGATGATTAAAGCCATACACGATGCACCTTCCATCCTGGAGCGTTTCGGCCACGACAAGGCCTCCTTCGTCGCCTATTACCAAAGTGCACTCGCCCGCAACGTTCAAACAGACAACGTCATCTACCATGGTCTTGCAGGGCATCTCCTGCTTAAAGGGGTGCCCCACGTGATCAAAGTTCGGATCACCGCCGATCTGGACGACCGCATGCGCAATGAGATGGAGCGGGAGGCAATTCCTAAACAGGAGGCTTTAAGTCTGATTTTGCGAGACGACCGGGAACGACGAAAGTGGACCCAAAGTCTCTATGGGGTGGACCCCTGGGATAGCTCTCTCTATGACCTCGTGCTCCATATTCATAAGCTTACAATCGACAATGCAGTGGACTTTATTTGCCACGCAGCGGGCCTGCCGCAGTTCAGGACCACTAAAGAATCTCAGCAAAAAATGGACGATCTGGCGCTGGCGAGTCAGGTTAAGGCAGCCCTGATCCATGACTATCCAGGTATTTCCGTGGCATCCGAGTATGGCAATATCCTTATTTACACCAAGGCTGAAGACCGACTTTCGCGGAAGCTGAAGGAAAAGGCCGAAAGCCTTTGCCGAGAGATACAGGGAATCAAGTATTTGGAAGTCCACCTCGGGGCAAAGGTTCCCCCCGATGCTATTTGAATGGATAATGAAATGGGGTCACCCATAGCTGGAGATCAACCTCCTTTCCCTTCCCCCTCCCAAACAACCCCTTAATAATGGCCGATCCCCGGGCTTTGGCAGGACCCTTGAGAAGAGGCCAGGTTCGGTGACTAGACGGAAATTGGCACGCCAGTGGTTTTAGCCCGTGATGGATGAAGGATCGCGCCTGGTCGGCATGATCGAACGGAGGAGAATTCAGCGAGCTCTCAACAGAGAGATTATCCTCAGAAGACGTGAAGAAACATAAAGACCGCTTGATCAGTTATTGCTTTGTAAATTCTTTTCAAACCTTACAGATTTGTAATCTTCCTGAAATGCTTATGAAAAACTCGATGTATATAATAGAATAAATTAAGGCAGCAAAAGCTTGTTTAATAGATTGAATGAAAAGGAGTAATGTCATGTATCTTATCTTAAAGAAAGACATCCGGACACTTTCCCATAAAGCGAGAATATAAATGATGTCTGACAATCGAGAGTACTTTATAAAGGAGGCCTTTGAATTGGATGTGATCCAATGCACCCGACAGCCGGGAAACCTTCGAATCGCGAAAGAGGCATGCGCTATACAATACAAGCATGCGCAAGAAAGGCTCTTAAAAAAAGGAAAGGGTGCATTTTACTTGGGTATTCACTCAAGCCCGGAGGTTTGCGGAAAATGTTCCAAAGGTCGTAGGCACTTTGAAGAACTAAGCGAAGAACTAAAACGGCCGAGAAATCGTCATAAGTCAAGAAAAATAAGGCTATTTAAAACAAGAAAAATAGAAAATATGAAACAAGGAGGATAACTATGAATCGGAATTTATATAATTATCGTCATTGGTTGTTAACCCCACTTTTTGTGGGAATTTTACTGACCGTGCCTTTTCTGTCATATTCCAAGAGCGCTGAATTGCCCGAATCTGCATTGGATCTGAGAACGGCAATTTCTCATGTGGCAGAACGGAATATACCGGCCGTGGCGCATATTGAGGTCACACAGCGTCAGGAAGTGGCCAATCCATTGCTGCCTTTCGAAAACGACCCTTTCTTCCATTATTTCTTTGGCAACCCGAATATGCCTAAGAAATTTAAACAGGAATTGAAAGGACTAGGCACCGGCATCATTATGGATGCACAGGGGCACATTCTCACCAATAATCATGTGGTTGGTGGAGCGAGCAAGATCAATGTTCTGCTTTCCAATGGCAAACAATATCCAGCCGAACTGATCGGAACGGATCCTAAAACAGATTTGGCTGTTATTAAAGTATCGACAAAAAAACCGCTGCCCCATGTTACCTTTGGGGATTCCGATCAGGTGAAGGTGGGAGAGTGGGTTGTTGCCATAGGCCATCCAAGAGGTCTGGATCAGACGGTGACTCAGGGGATCATCAGTGCAAAACATAGGCAAGGCATAACCGATCCCAGCAGCTACCAGGACTTTCTTCAAACGGATGCAGCCATCAATCCGGGAAACAGCGGCGGTCCACTCTTGAACCTTCAGGGAGAGGTAATCGGTGTTAATGCGGCCATCGCATCACAATCCGGAGGATTTGAAGGAATCGGCTTTGCCATTCCCAGCAACATGGCTTTGCATGTGGCCAAGCAGCTCATTGCCCACGGCAAGGTGACACGCGGATGGCTGGGTGTTAGCATTCAGGAACTAACACCTGACCTGGCCAAATCCTTTGGTCTGGATACTCCCGGGGGTGCATTGATCGCTGATGTTGTTAAGGCGGGACCGGCAGACAAGGCCGGACTTAAAAGAGGCGATATTGTGATTGCCTTCAAAGATAAGGAGATCTTGCATACAAGCGATCTTCGAAACCGGGTGGCCAATACGCCAATCGGCCAGGATGTCAGGGTCACCGTGCTACGAAAAGGGGAACGGCAAGACTTTACTGTTAAAATCGGAAACATGGAAGACGCTACCAAGATGCTGTCTACCCTCCTTAAGAATAGACTGGGAGCGGAATTTCGGCCTACGACTCCGAAAGAGGCAAGGGACTATCATCAGCTAAATCCTCAACAGGGTGTAGCGATCTTCTGGCTGGCTGCCGATGGTCCGCTCGCTAAGGTAGGATTTGAGGTGGGCGATATTATCCTCCAGGTCAACGGCCATAATGTGGAAGGTGTGCAGGGTTTTGTCGACCTGGTTAGCTCTATTGCTCCCAATTCTCTAGTCACTGTGTTAGCCCTGGATCACAATACGGGTCAGACCGGCTATGTACAGGTTGTGATAAAGTAAAATCATTTGATGCGCCGGGGCCCTATATGCGGTCCCGGCGTTAATTGAAATTCATTCGAAAACAGCATGAGATACTCATAAAGAGGATTTAACTATGAGCTCAGGACAGTCTCTGGTTTGCCTTTTATGCCTATTCCCACTCGATTGTGCTGGGGGGTTTGGAAGAGATATCGTAGACAACTCGGTTTACGCCTTTAACGCTGTTTATAATTCGGTTTGAAATCCTGCCCAAAACCTCATAGGGGATCCTCGACCAGTCCGCGGTCATTGCATCCAGGCTGTCCACAACCCTGACGGCGATCACATTCTCATAGGTCCTTTCATCACCCATGACCCCCACGGTCCTCACGGGCAGAAGTACGGCAAAGGCCTGCCAGACCTTTTCATAAAGCCCGGCACCCCTTATCTCTTCCAGTACAATAACATCGGCGGATCTCAGTATCTCAAGCCGCTCACGGGTCACCTCCCCCAAAATCCTGACTGCAAGCCCCGGACCGGGAAATGGCTGTCGGATCACCAGTTCTCTCGGCAGGTCAAGCTCTATTCCAACCTGTCGCACCTCGTCCTTAAAGAGTTCCCTGAGCGGCTCAATGAGCTTCAGTTTCATTACATCCGGCAGCCCTCCCACGTTGTGGTGACTCTTGATAGTGGCTGAGGGTCCTTTAAATGAAACGCTCTCAATAACATCCGGATAGAGAGTGCCCTGCGCCAGGTACTTTGCTTCACCCAGTTCCCTGGCCTTTTTTTCAAACACGGTGATGAACTCCCTGCCGATTATTTTCCTCTTTTCCTCAGGATCCGTGACACCCTTCAGGTGCTGCAAGAAATGTTCGGAGGCATTTACTAAGTGCAAATCCATACCAAAGTGCCCCTGGAATACTTCCATGACCTCCCGTGCCTCTTCTCTCCTCAGAAGGGCGTTATCCACAAGTATGCAGGACAGCCTGTCCCCAATGGCCTTGTAAAGCAACACCGCCGTTACGGAGGAATCTACACCGCCGGAGAGCCCGCAAATAACCCTGTCTTCCCCTATCTCTTTCCTCAGGCCCCTGACTGTACTACGGACAAAAGAACTCATGGTCCAGGTGGGTTCGCACCCACAAATCCTGAGAAGAAAGTTCTTCAGGATCTTCGGCCCTTCAGGCGTGTGGGCAACCTCCGGATGAAACTGGACCCCGAAGTACTTACGCGTGCGATCGGCCATGGCTGCTACGGGGCTGTTTTTGCTCCCTGCAAGTGCCGTAAATCCTTGCGGCATCTGCTCGATACGGTCACCATGGCTCATCCACACTGTTTGCCCCACATCCTTTTTAAGACCGTAAAAAAGATCCCTTTCATCCTCAATACGAATTATTGCATTTCCGTATTCGCGATCAGCAGCCTTTGCAACTACACCACCGAGCAGGCGTGTGAGGAATTGCATACCGTAACATATCCCGAGTACCGGTATCTTAAGATCCAGGAGGCCCTTATCGGCCATGGGCGCATTTTTGTCATAAACACTCGCCGGTCCCCCTGAAAGGATGATTCCCTTTGGTGAAAAGGCTTTTATTTCATCAAGTCTTAGATTGAATGGATGAATCTCGCAATATACCTGTGCCTCCCTGACCCGCCTGGCAATAAGCTGGGTATACTGAGAACCGAAATCCAATATGAGCACTTTTTGTCTGTACAGGTTACTTGCCATAGTCTGCTTTAAGTCTCCTGGTTTTTCCTTAACTACTCCTTGAGTATGCCGCACAAGCAATCCCGCAGATTTATCCGCCTGGCGGATTGATGCAGAAATTGCGGAAAAGGACCGTTTCAGTACGGAAACTACTCCACCCGGTAGTTAGGTGCCTCCTTTATGATAATCACATCATGTACATGGCCCTCTCGGAGCCCGGCCGGTGTAACTCGTGTGAACTTCGCTTCGCTTTGGAGTGTCTTAATATCCTTGCATCCCACATAACCCATCCCGGCCTTCAATCCCCCCACGAGCTGGTAGACAGTGTCTGCCAAAGGACCACGATGCGGCACCCGGCCAACAATTCCTTCGGGAACAAGTTTTTCCTCCAGATCCATTTCCTCCTGGAAATACCGGTCTCTACTCCCCTCTTTCATAGCCTCCAGCGATCCCATGCCTCTGTATACCTTGTAGGTTCTGCCCTGGAAGAGTATTGTTTCACCCGGGCTTTCTTCTGTCCCGGCAAACAGGCTTCCGATCATGACCGAATCGGCACCCCCGGCCAGGGCCTTGCTGATATCTCCAGAGTACTTGATACCCCCGTCCGCAATTATCGGGACTTCCTTCTTTTTCGCCTCCCTGGCGCAATCCACGATTGCCGTCATCTGTGGCACGCCCACGCCTGCCACAACACGGGTGGTACATATGGACCCCGGTCCAACGCCTACTTTCACGGCATCCGCCCCTGCATCAATGAGTGCCCGGGTGCCTTCGGCCGTAGCCACATTTCCTGCCACCAGTTCCAGATCGGGGAATTTTTCCTTGGTCTCCCTAACCGCCTGAACTACCTTCTCAGAATGGCCGTGGGCCGTATCTATAACAACCACATCCACAGCAGCAGCAGTCAGGCCTGCTATTCTCTCCTCCATATCCGGCCCAATGCCGACAGCGGCACCAACCCTCAAGCGGCCCAGGCCGTCCTTGCACGAATCGGGATACTTTTTTATCTTTTCTATATCCTTTATAGTGATAAGCCCCTGCAACTTGCCCTCATCGTCCACTACCAGAAGCTTTTCTATGCGTCTTTCATGGAGAATGGCCTTGGATTCTTCCAGGGTGATGCCAACCTTTGCCGTGGCGAGATTCTCCTTGGTCATGACCGTTTCTATTTTCTGATCCAGGTTGGTTTCAAACCTCAAGTCCCTGTTAGTGATAATTCCTACAAGATTGCCCTCTTTCACAACCGGCACACCGGAAATCCTGTATTTTTTCATAATCTCCAAGACTTCGTAGATTTTACGGCCCGGCTCAATGGTAATGGGATCCACAATCATGCCGCTTTCAGATTTCTTGACCTTTTCCACCTCCAGGGTCTGCCGCTCTATGCTCATGTTTTTATGTATAAATCCGAGGCCCCCCTGCCGCGCCATGGTAATGGCTGTTTCCGACTCGGTCACGGTATCCATGGCGGCACTCACAATAGGGACGTTTAAGGCAATATTCCTTGACAACCTGGTTCTTACGTCCACCTGGTTCGGCAAAACACTGGAACGCGCCGGAACCAGGATCAGATCGTCAAATGTAAATCCATATTCAATAAAATTATTATCCATTTTTCTCTCCCTCTGCATAGCAAATTAAAACACCTTCAAGCAAATCCGACATGCTCACGGTTACTTGAAGTGATTTAAAAAAATAAAGGATTCTTATGACCGCAAGACAACCTCCCAGAATAACCTCTGCCCTGTCCGGGTCCAGACCGGGCATTTTCAATCTTTCCTCATAGGGCAATCTCTTTATTTCATCAAAAAGCCCTTCAAGTTGTTTCACTGTAAGTATCAGCCCATTAATCCGTTCCGGAGTAATGTCTTCAAGAGAAATACTATTAAGCATGGCGGCAAGGGTGGTTACGGTTCCCCCCGTGCCCGCAACCAATAAACAAGACCCACTGTGTATAGGTGCCAGGCGTAACCCTTCAAGCATTTTATCTATGTGTCTTGAAAGGGCATCAACCTGCCTATCTTTCGGGGGATCCGATTTGAGGAAAGCCTGTTTAAGAATCATAGACCCTATCAGGATCGATCTGACAACTTGCATATCCTCTGTACTGAGAAAAAATTCCGTGCTGCCGCCACCCAGATCAAAGACAAGAAAAGGGCCTGACTGGACATTAAGAGCGTACACAACCCCTTTTCCGGTCAGCAGCGCCTCCTCCTCTCCTGTTATGGGTCTAATATGAATACCTGTATGCGAATGAATCAAGTCCAGAAATTCGTCCCTGTTGGTTGCCTCCCTGACCACCCCGGTCGCAACCGCGTGCACCTCATGAACATCAAACAGTCTGGTGCACTGCAAAAAATCTTCAAATACTTCCAGGGTCCGATCAATGGCCTCAGGCTGAATTTTCTTTCCTTCCGAGTAGGAAAAACCTTCACCCAGCCGGATATATGCCCTTTTTCTCGCAAGAGGCTTGAGGCGTCCCTGAGCCTCAGGTTTCCGGGCCACCAAAAGCCTCGCGGTATGTGTTCCAATGTCTATTGAGGCGCAGTTTTCGATCATTTCGGGGGAAGGTATCAGAGCAGAGGATATTTTTCAACCTGTTCTTGATAGCTTTGCCTTTGCCGGTCATTGCGAGCAAAGTAGCGACAAACCAATCTCAGTTGGATTTTTAGATGTTAGAGATTGCTTTGCGGAGTTTATCCCCGCCTTAAGAGACTGTGTCACAATTCCTCCCGGTCATTGCGAGCGACCAAAGGGAGCGCGGCAATCCCTTTAATTTCGACGTGTTACAAGATTGCTTTGTCGCCTGGGGCTCCTCGCAATGACATTACGACACAGTCTCTAAGGGGCGGGGGCTTGCAATTACAAGGCTTCACTATTGCCTCCCAATATAAACCGGCCTAAAGGAACTTTCATCCCTTTTCATGGCGTCATCAAGGACCTTTAGCATCTTTTTCCTGTCATCCGGCATTTTTCCGTACACATCAACATAGTTGGTATAATGATCGCTTGTAATTTCTGACGTCACATCCAGGTTCTCAATAATCTGAATTGTCTCTCTCAGCACTTCATGTGGGGATAGTACCTGAAACCGCCCCCTCTTGATCTGGTGCAGCAAAAGTGTATTGACCTTGGGTAAAAAGGTGCGAATCCTTATAAAGTCCGGATTAATTGCGCTCAGAACCCGCGCTGTCTCTTGTGCGTGTTCTTTTGTCCTCTCCTTCCCCCCGATTCCCAGGATCACATATTCACTTAGTTCGATGCCTGCCTCTCTGACCCACAGACCGGCCTGTGTCTGTTCAACCGAATCCGTCCCCTTCTTTATGAAACGCAATACAGCGTCATCCCCGCTCTCGAGCCCCACATGGATGCGCATCAATCCGTTTTCTTTCAGCTTTTTGAGGTCTTCCGCTCCTTTTCGATGAATATATCTGGATGATCCGTAAGTGGTTATCCTATTCAAGCCCGGAAAAACCGAGTGTGCATAAGCACAGATATGTGCCAGCTCGTCCGTAGACATGGCAATGGTGTTTCCGGCAGGGAAAAAAAGTGTCCTAACGCCCGGACCGTAAATCCTTCCGGCCTTGTCTATATCCTCCTCTATTTCCTTTAAAGGCCGAACCCTGTAGGGCGGACCTTTCTTGTAGACCATACAAAAGGTACATTTGTTGTGCGGACACCCGACGGTAGCCTGTATCAAGAGACTGTCCGCTTCACTGGGCGGACGGTAAATGGGACCTTCGTAACGCATAATTGGCTGAAAAACATTTGTCTCAACGCACCAGTTTCAATACTATTTCTTCAGCTTGTTCCATGCTCACATGGTTCATATTGAGGACTAAATCGTAAAAAAGCGGGGCATCATGAGATTCCCTATCTGAAAAGCAATTCAAGAAACGGGTCCTGATCACATCCCCACGTTTCACTGCCTTTTCCGCCTGACTTTGATTCATTTCATAGTTGTCCATGAGAAAACGGACACGATGTTCTATGTCCGCAACCAGAAGGATGCGGACTACACCATCATATCCTTTAAGGGCATAGTTGCTTCCTCTTCCTATGATTACAACATTCCCCTCCTCATGAAGTTTTTGAATAATGGCCGTGACTTCATCAACATAACGCTGTTCGTCGATGAATCCATGTTTCTTGGTGACCTGGCGATCAATAGAATCCGCGAATACAATCTTATCAAGTAATTTCATTAACTTGGATGTGCCCTTTTTTTCGATGGTACGAACCCGGCCGGAAGAAACACCCACATTCTTTGCCACCTCCATGATCAGCTGATCATTTACGTAACGATATCCGAGCCTTTTTGACAATCTTTCGCCCAACGTCGCACCACCGGCACCGAATTGCCTCGAGATAGTAATGGTCGCCATGCCTAAACACCTCCCCAATGATAGCCTAACTGATGTTCACTCAAATCCTGCTAAAGCTGGACAGAGAGCTTCCAAATGAAAGGCATTCCTCAAATTGTGATCCCGTTAAGAGTCTTCTGCGCACCCACAGTCATGATGATCACTTTTTAACATAGAAGCCTTTTGGAGAACCGGTTCTGTTGGAGGCTGATGGAAAATCTCCAGATACAAGGCATCCGAAATCCCTAGGAATGAGGCGTACATAGAAGTACGCCGCAGTGGCTTGCCCTGTTGGATCGGCTGCGCAGTCTCGCGAAGCGAGAATTCAGCAGGGCGAGGATGAGGATAACGCAGTAGATGGGGGTTTTCCGACAGCCTCCTTGGGATAATAAGAACTTATAAAATAATAACAAATTCTATTCCAAAATGGAATATCTTCTCTTAACTTATTTCAGGCGCAGCTCATACTAGATAACTAGCGTCCTGCCGCCTAAAACGTTTCTCAATTATATATAAAACCACTTGACAAAAATGAACGGCCTTTCATATAAGGGCCATATGTGTAATCCCTCACATTCTAGAGAAAACTGTGGTATTTAGCTCTTATCACTGTTACACAAAGGAAAGATAACATGGAAGTCAAAACAGAGCGAATCGTTGCATATGGCCTTGCGATCATACTCTTTGTCGTGGGGATAGTCTGTTATGCCGCCTTTCCGGTCGAGACCCCGGAAAAACCGATTAGAATCATATTCAAGAGCACGGCAGGCAATGTCCTTTTCGACCATAATATGCATACTTCAAAGTCTGGATACGGTATCGGATGTGCTGACTGTCATCATACCCTCGAAGATGAAGGGGAAAAACCTACGGCCTGCGGGGATTGTCATGAAATTGATAGCGAGGACCCTGTTAAACGATCCGATGCATTCCACACACAATGTAAGGGTTGCCATGAAGATGGAGGTGCCGGACCTGTAGATTGCTCGGCGTGCCATGTGAGATAGACAATACGTTGATGAATGTAAATAATTAACCAAGGTGTAACACAAAATTCATACCTTCTTTCTCATGATCAGGAGGCTAACATGATAAAGAGACCGTTTTTCGGTCTGGCAA
>CAZUHR010000020.1:0-19572 GCA_964620335.1 uncultured Desulfobacteraceae bacterium | reverse complement strand
TAAAGAGGGTAATTCCCTTCATGGGTATGCCGTATTTCCTTGCCACCAGGGAGTGGGAGAACTCATGAGCGATAATGGAAAGAAAGAGCCCCAGTGCGCCTATAATCCCCATCCACCAGTATGTTTGGGGGGAAAGGTTTTTATAGTAAGAAGGGAAAAGCCCCTTTGAGAGAGACCAGACGATGAGGATAGCGATAATAATCCAGCTCCAATCGATACGAACCTCAAAACCCAGAAGCTTAAATAACTTGATTCGTTTTCCAAACATCTTTTTATCTCCTGGTCTTTACTGTTTATTTAACGGAATGTCCCAGATTAAGGTATTGATATTGTTCTAAATTGAAATTTATTGGGATACTTGTATAATATATCATCCCATTCAATAGAGCATTATCACATGTTAAAATATATTCTTTCAATAATTATTCCCTTTCGCTGTGGCACCCGAACGGCTTCGCGCACGCTTGACGGTTCTGCCGCGATCTTGTTCTTTTACACCTCCAATTCCACCTTGGCGCCTGCAATCATCTCGATATAGGGAGAGAGGATATAAAAAATAGCGTTAAATCGCACCTGTAATGATTAATCCAAAGACCATTGCAAACAGAGCGAAACTCTCAGTAATGCCCACGGCTGCAAAACATTTCCCAAAGATCTCCGGTTTCTTGGAAGAGGCCAGGATGGCCGTGGCGGCTACCCTGCCTTGAAAGACGGCCGAGGTCATGATGCCCAATCCGCAAAACAGGCCGATACCCATCAAACCGAGACCAGCCGCGGCCTGCACCTTCCCCAGCATAACGAACATCAGGACGATACCATAAATGGTCTGGGACGAAGGGGCCGCTGAAATACCGATGAATTTGCCGTGACCTTCCTCCACTTTGGCCATGACCCCGTGGGACGCGGCCCCTGCGATACCGCAACCGATGGAACTTCCCATGGCCGGAAGTCCGACTGCACATGCGCATCCCGCATATCCGAGCATTGTGTAAAAGTCCATACGCTGTATGTCCTCCTTTTTTTGTACTAAATATCCATCCGGAAATAGTCAAATTTCAGATGGAGCTTCGAGCGATCAGCAGTCAGCCAAGCATTTGTTTTTAATATCTTTTGATACGTGAATGCTGAAAGCTAAGAGCTTATCCAAGAAATCATATATGCATAATATCCCCCATTCAGTAATAAACCAAAACCTGGTCCTATAGACCCGAGTATTTGCTTAGTCACGCCTTATTGTTTTCCGAAAAGGCCTGTAAACCAATCCATCACCCTCAAAACACCAGCGATACCATTCCAGGAAGTTCAGCCTGAGTCCATGAATCACACCCCCCATGACTCCCAATAGGAGATTGATAAAGTGGCCGACAAAAAGGAGCGGGACGGCTAAAAGATAACCGATCCATGAAAGTCCCTGCACAATGTTGTCGGCAAGCACATTGAACGTCTGGGCCATATATACCGTGGCGATGCCCAGTGCAAAAAGTCGGAGATAAGATAGTACATCTGAAAAGATTTGCACCACGCCCAATAGGCCGTTAAGCCCCTCGAGCAGCCGCAGGAAGACATTTTTTCGTTTGGAAGAGAATAGAAATACTACAAGGAATCCGAGGATCAGGGTGTAAAGGGCCGGTGGGTTGTCCATGCCCTTTCCCATCCGGCTGTTTACCAGGAAGTAACCACCCCAGATCACGGGCACCCAGCCCAGGGCGGCATAGTCCCGGGTGTTTTTAAATTTGATTATAAGCGAAAGGGAGATGTGGACCATACCAAAGAGGATGGAGAGGATCATGATTTGGTTCTGTCCCTCTTTGGTATTAAAATCCAGGAAGGCGGCCCTTGAAAGGGGATTCTCCGGCGCAATACGGATTCCGAAATAACCCGCGCTCAGAATCCCGTATGCGATGGTCGTAAAACTCACGAGGAACATCAGTCGAAAGAACCGGCTGGCAAACGGCGTGTTCGTTCCGAATCGTTTTCTCAGCAAGACCGTGACGGCCAGCAATGTCAGACCGTAACCGGCATCTCCCACGATCATACCGAAAAACACGGCAAAACAGTAGAGCACAAACCCGCTGGGATCAAAGTCCTGGTAACTGGGGTATGAATAGACCTTTACCAGGTCTTCACCCGATTCAAACATCGACCGGTTGCTCAGTAAAACCGGAACACGGTCGTTTTCGGACGGTTTCTCGGTAAAATGATAGAGCGAAAAGGGTGTACCGATCTTTTGGATCAGATCTTCTTCGGGGATCGGGGACCAGCATGTAACTATGAAAAGCCTGCCGTCCAGTTCCGTCCCCGCATTAATTACGGCACGGCGGTACTCGAGAAGATCGGTCAGTTCGGCCTCACTTGCCACAAGCGTATCCAAGTGTGCCGCCAATTTCGCGTATTTTTCTTCGATTTTGCGGAGTTCTTCCATGTGCACAGTGAGTCTCTCTTGTAAATCCGAGAGGCTTGTAATGGGGATCTTCTCTTCCGGGATATTCAGTGCCGGTGGATCAGCGGAAACCGTTACAAAACAGATTTCTCCTTTAGCGGTGTTGACGATCTGATAATACAGATTCTCAAGGGGTAGATCCTCAAAGATCTTTTGGGGAACCTTGTAGAAGTATACGTGAAGGCCTTTTTTACGCAAGGCATCCAGGTCATCCACCCGGAAATCTCCCCATACCTCTTGAAGCGCAATCTCTTTTTTAAGGGCCGCTATTTCAGCCTGGATGCGGGTCTCCTGACGTGCCAGCTCGTCCCTTGTGTCACAGACCATCCGGTGGGAAAGCGGTTTTTCGCTTTTTTCACCCATAGACCTCGAAGAAAGAAATTTTCGGGTTTCGGTCACACGGGCCAATTCTTTGGTCAGTTCAAGGGCTTCGATCGGCTCATGAGGATAAATCAAATGGGCGACTCCAACGGCCTGCAATTGCTCAAGGAAGGGCTCTTTTTCCGTCTCCAGCCCAATAAAAGTGATTTTTTCCATGGGAACGATCATTTCAAATGCGCCTCGTTTTTTTGAATCTTGGCCTTGGCCAATTTGGCCCGGCCCACAGCTGCCGTCTCCTCATCACCCAGGAAGATTCGGATTTTTCGGATGTTCTCCTTTAACTCGGGAATCAACTTTTTCTCAAAAAGATTGCAGCGCTGGGTAGTGATCCGGAGTTCCTCCCGGATCAATGCCTCCTTAAGCAGGAGGATTCGAACTTCCTCGCGAATGGACACCAGTTTTTGGAGTTCCGAGACTGCCGTGTCCAACCAGGACGGAGTGGCAAAGAGTGAATAGGGCATTTCCTTAAAAAGGACCTCTTTAAATTCCGGGACATCCACACCGGCAATATTGTCGGTGTAGGTGACCACTTCGTGGATCATGAGATAATCGTTCATGTCCACCGAAGGATCCGTAAGGAATCGTGACCAAGTCCGAACCCGTTCCGCCATGTCCTTCAGTGCCCGTGACTTTTCGGCCATCAGAGGTTCCATTTGCCGGATAACGATCTGCAATTGCATCTTTTTCAATTGCAGGATCGGGAGAAACTTCTCATATTTGGCCTTGGCATCCCGTTGGGCCTTCAGGGCGGTCTTGTTGTATTTGAGTTTTTCGGACATTTTTACGTAAGAGGTCTATTTAATAAATTTTATGGCATACCTCTATATCAAACCAGGTTCTACCGCTATTATCACCGGATTCCTCGGTCAAGCCGGGGAATAACGGATAGTTACGCCTCTTTTGCGGGCCAAAATTCGCGGACCAGATTATCCTTGAGGCCGGTCTGTACCGGATCAAAATATCTTGCCAGAATCTCCCAGCACAGATCCAGGGCCTGTTCAATCGGGATATTGACATTCAGATCCATCAATTCCTTTTCAAAATCGCTTCCATAGGACAGCAGGGTCTCATCCCATTTTGACACCTTGAATCCCATGGCGATCTTGTTTCGGGATTCACGACAATCCGAGTACAGCCGGATCATGGTGTTCATGATATCATTATGGTCTTTGCGCGTCACCTTGGAGACCACGTTCTGTTTGAGCCGGCTCAGAGAACCGAATGGATCGATTACCCCATTATGCAGATAAAACTGCCCCTCTGTAATGTACCCCGTGTTATCCGGAACAGGGTGGGTTACATCATCACCGGGCATGGTGGTTACAGCCAGGATCGTAATATCTCCCAGACCCTCCATATCCACGGCCTTCTCGTATCTCGCCGCCAACTGGGAATACAGATCTCCGGGATAACCGCGGTTACTGGGAATTTGTTCCATGGAGATGGAGATTTCTTTGAGGGCGTCGGAAAAGTTCGTCATATCCGTCAAGAGGACCAGCACCCGCTTTCCGGCCTCTGCAAAGCGTTCCGCCACAGCCAGGGACATATCCGGCACCAGCAGGCACTCCACAATCGGATCGGATGCCAAGTGGATAAACATGATGACCCTGTTCATGACGCCGCTTTCCTCAAAGGTGCGCCTGAAAAACGTGAAATCGTCGAATTTGAGTCCCATCCCTCCAAGGATAATGATATCCGCCTCGGCCTGCATCCCCACCCTGGCGAGGACTTGATTATAAGGCTCGCCGGGGATGGAAAAAATCGGAAGCTTCTGGCTGACCACCAGGGAATTGAATACATCGATCATGGGGATGTTCGTCCGAATCATCTGTTTTGGGATAATACGGTTGGCCGGATTGAAGGATGGGCCGCCGATGGGGATTTCTTCTTCCAGAGGTTCGGGTCCGCTGTCAATGGGTTGCCCGCCCCCACTAAAGATCCGGCCAAGCATGGATGGGCCGTACTTAACCTGCATGGCATGGCCTAAAAATCGAACACTGTCGTTGGATGAAAGACCTTTTGTCCCCCCAAAGACCTGAAGCGTCACGGTGCCTCCGGCAATCCGGATAACCTGGCCCAGGATGCTTTTCCCCGGCGATCGGATCACCGCCAACTCTCCCAGGCCCACGCCTGTTGCGTTGAGAGTGGCTATATTTCCCGTGATCTCACGAATTTTGGTGATGATTTCCCTCATAGCTATGATCCTTCTAAAAAGGCATGAATTTCTTTTTCATAATTTTTAAAATCATCGCTTTCCCAGGTTGATGAATTCCAGTTTTTGATCAGGGCCGTCAGCCGGAAGAAGATGTTTCGGGCATCATCCTTGTCTTTGGCCTGGATTTCTTTGTGTAGCACCTGATCGATCTTATTAAACACATAGATTTGACGTTCCATGGTGTTATAGGCATCCACCGCGTCAAAGGCGTTCTGTTGCATGTAGACCGCGTCCAATAATTCCATTTTTAGATACACGATGAAATCCGCCAGAGACGTTCCTTCCTCGCCGACCACGTCCATCCGTTTTTTGATTTCATTGCCGTCGTAAACAAGCCGTTGAGCATCTCTCACCTTTCGGATCCAGGAAGGCTCCATCTTATCTAAGGTCTCCTGCATTTGGTTCAGGTATTTGGACCATGAGATAAGCGGGTCAATAGCCGGGAATCGCCGGGCGTTGGATCGTTCCCAGGTCAAACCCAGGAATGCTCCGACAACGGCCAAGGTGCCTTGGGTCACGGGTTCTTCAAAGTTTCCACCCGCCGGGGATACCGTCCCAATGATACTGACCGAACCTCTGGAACCGTCTTCCAATTGAACAAGTCCCGCCCGTTCATAAAAATCGGCTATCCTCGATTGAAGGTAGGCCGGGAAGGCCTCTTCCCCTGGGATCTCCTCCAGGCGACCGCTCATCTCACGTAGGGCCTGGGCCCAACGGGATGTGGAATCCGCCAGAATGAGGACACCCCTCCCCATCTGGCGGTAATACTCACCCAGGGTCACGGCCGTGTATATGGATGCCTCTCTGGCTGCGACAGGCATGGAGGAGGTGTTGCAAATGATGATGGTTCGCTCCATCAGGGTCTTTCCCGTATAGGGGTCAATCAGATGGGGGAAGTCCTGTAGGGTTTCCACTACCTCACCGGCGCGTTCCCCGCATGCCGCAACAATAATAATATCCACGTCCGCGTAACGAGATATGAGCTGTTGGAGGACGGTCTTTCCGGAGCCAAAGGGCCCGGGGATGCAGGCCGTGCCGCCCTTGGCCACCGGGTAGAAGGTATCGATAATGCGACAGCCGCTCACAAGCGGTTCCACGGGGAGGAGGCGCTGTTGATAATGGCGAAGAGCGATCTTAATGGGCCATTCCTGGATCATGGTGAGTTCCTGGGTCTTGCCCGTCTCATCTTCCACCCGGGCAATGACCTGATCTACGGTATAAGAGCCGCTGCGGGCAATATCTTTGATCACAGCACGGCCTATAAAATTGAACGGCACAAAGATGTTATGGGTGAAGATCCCTTCCGGCACGGTACCCAAAACATCTCCCGCCTCCACACTGTCACCTATTCGGACGACAGGTGTGAAATCCCACTTGGTTTGGCGGTCCAGGCTTTCTAGATAGACCCCCTTTTTCAGAAAGAGTCCGCATTGGGCGGCCAGTTTCGGGAGGGGGTTCTGCAGGCCGTCATAGATCTGACCCAACAGGCCGGGACCTAGCTCGGCCACAAGGAGTTCCTTGGTGAACTCCACCCGATCTCCCACCTTTACACCTCTTGTGTCTTCAAAGGCCTGCATATCACAGAGATTGTCCCGAACCCTGATGACCTCGCATTTTAACCGGCTTTCGGCGGTGATCACGAACGCCACCTCATTCTGCCGGACATAGGTGTCAAAAGAGGCGGTAAGCATATTGCCGTATCCCGCTACGATTTTTCCTGCGGCATGCGCCATATTACAGTTCCTCCAATTGTCTGATGATTTCCTTGCCGCCTTCGTCGCTCAATGCCAGGTTTTGCTCCAGTATATGGAGCTTCAATAGGTAAGCCAGGACAACGTCGAATTCAAAATGCATGGGCGCGGCCATCTCATCGATGGTTCCCCAGAGGATTTTTTGGATGGTATCCTCGGTTTGGAGTGGTTCCCAGGATGCCATCAATTCTTCGATCCAGGGATATTCAGCGAGCAAGCCAAAGTCCTCCGCAGTACTGCGTCCGAGAAAGTCCACGAGATCGCCTTCTCCAAGGACATGATCGAATGGTGGGAGCCCTTTTTTTCGGGCCCGGATCGCCGTAATAATGTTTCGCAAATCTTTTTCAAAGGCCAGGTAGGAACGCAAAAACCGACTGGCGCTCCTTTCTATGGCATGTGTGAAATAGGCCTCGTAAAGCTGTTCTACAGCCTTGGGAGAGGGGCCGTCCATCACGAATGTGTTCAAGGCATCCTCAAAAAAGTCAGGGATATCTTTTGGAGACCGGATCTGTTCCTTCCAGAAATCCATTCCGTAGAGACTGTATTCCACCTCTACCTCTTTACCCGCCCATAATCGTTCGATCTGAAGGACATCGCCGGCCAACAGGATCCATTCGATTTCGGCCCAATCCTTGCCCGTAAAAAGATATTTTTCAGCCAGGAGATCTGCAAGGCGAAGTTTAAGCTTTTTGTCATCTCGGTGGATATCGGGGAGAAATGAAACCAGGAAATAATACTTCATTTGTTTTCAAGCCCCTTGATGTCTATGGTTTTGAAGAGACCGTGAAACCTGGGCAACAGATACTTGAGAAAAAGCTCTAGGAAGGCCTCATCCGTAAAATCCAATCTCACAACCCCATCGCTTGTCCCGATGATAAACCCGAAGGCAACCTCATTACTCTTGAGTTCCAGAGTAAGTCTTTTCCCTTCAAGTTTGCCCGGAAGGCTCTTGATCAATTCCATAGAGAAACCGGCCAGTTTCTCCTGCTGTTCAAACGGCACCAGCAGGGTCAGATCCGTGCGGTCCGGTTGATTCACGTATTCCCGGACGCAGGTCGTCATGAGCTCCCTAAGAAAAGAGGTATCGTTCAGTTCTTCGGAGAGTTTCTCTTTCAACGGCAGGACGAGGAGATTTTCTTCGATCACCCGTTTAAGGTCGGTCACCAATTGCGATGCCGCGATCTCCATTGAAGAGTTGATCTGTCGGCGGCTCTTGTCCGCCTCATCATTTGCACGGGCCACAATCGCTTCAGCATCGGACCGAGCTTTCGAGAGGATCTCACCGGCCTTTTGATTCGCCTCTTCGATGATGCTCCGGGAGGTCTCCTCCCCACTCTCCACCCCATGTTTTTTTAGTTTTTCTATAATCTCCTGCAACTTGGTATCCGTCATATCTATTATCCCCCATAAAACCGAATCATTTAAAAGCCAGATCTTGAAGTCATATTTCTGGTAGCATTTAAGAATTTACCTCATCATATGGTCTTTGGATCGCATATAGGGCGTGACAGGCAATCCTCATATAAAGTGCCTGGACCAAATGATCAGCATGATCAGACCCCCTGTTATGAATAAGACATCCTGCCATGGATGTCGAGGGGAAACAGGGGTGGAGGCTGATCCATTTTCTTCTATCGATTCTGCAAATTCTCTCCTCGCAAGATATAGACTATAGACTATAAAAAGAACCATATTTCTCTTGCAATGAATCCGTAGTGCCCCTCCAAAAATTGCTACCTATATATGGACACCGGTTTGCTATCTATCCCCAGTATCGTATCAATAAGGGAGCGATAATCGGGGAGATCACGGACATCAACTTGATCAGGATATTCATTGTAGGGCCGGCTGTATCCTTGAAAGGATCTCCCTCCGTATCCCCGATGACCGCTGCTTTGTGAGAAAAGGAGCCTTTTCCTCCAGAAGACCTTTTAAGAAAACATGGCAATGAACATGCCCGAGGCCGAAATAAAAAGCGGTCTCCAGCTAAGAAATTTGCTTGCCTCCATGGTTGCACCCACGGAGATCCCCAGAAATATGGTTACGATATTCATCAACGTGTTTTGTGCCGTTTCCGTAAGTCTCCCCACAACCCCGCTTTCTTTCATCAGGTTTCCGAACATGAACATTCCCATAAGCGGGATAACAGATGGGACCAGGATAGCAATAATCAGGGAACTTAGGATAGGGTAGATGATTTTTTCGGCCCTTGAGACATGTCTAAGCTGTTTCATGCGTATCTTCCTCTCCTTTTCCGAGGTCAGAAGCCGCATGATAGGAGGCTGGATCAGGGGAACCATGGCCATATAGGAATAGGCGGCCAGGGCGTTGGCTCCAAGGAGCTGGGGCGCTAGGTGCTGGGTCAAATAGATGGTCGTAGGGCCGTCGGCGCCGCCTATGATACCCACCGAAGCGGCCTCTTTGAGCGTGAAGCCGGCAAGAACAGTGCCGGTGAAGGTGACGAAAACCCCCAGCTGCGCTCCCGCTCCGATAAGGAGCGTTTTGGGATTTGCGATTAAAGGGCCGAAATCGGTCATGGCCCCAAGGCCGAGAAAGATGACACAGGGGATGACCTCCCACTCAAGACCATATTGATAGAAGATGCGTATAAGTTGACCATGCCCTTCCGTGTAACCCATGAGGGGGACTAGAGGGAAGTTGAAAATAAAGATGCCGAATCCTATGGGAAGGAGAAGAAGGGGTTCGAAATTTTTAACAATGGCAAGATAAAGAAAAAAGAAACTCACACACCACATGATAACATTTTGCCACCCTAAATGTAATATTCCGGTAGTTGAAACGATACCATTAAGAAGGTCCCATATCTCATTTAATGTCATAAGACGCCTCCTTTTCGACTGCTCTGTTCCCGATAAAATATGTCCTACGGCCCGCTGTCCCAGAGATTTCCTTGCTTTTTATTCTTCTTGGCGGCCGGCGGGATCAGGAATGATATATAGCTGATCCTCGGCAAGGGCAATTAGCCACTCTACAATGGCAAGAAATATGCCATTGCTTTAACATATTTAAATAACAGGATTTTCCGGGGACGACCCTGCAATAGAATAACATTCTGAGTTCCTAATCTGTAGGAGAACCTTTGCATGTGGCCCCACTGTCAGCAGAAATTGATGATAACATACTGGAATGCAAGGTAATTTAGCTATAAGAACTAATAATTCTCTTTCCGGTCGTTTAGAGAATCCACAGTTCCTAAATAACTATGATCCGGTTAATTATATTTAAGTGCCCATCCGAAAATGATTTTTTTTGAAAGGAGCATGGTCCGTGTCAAGACCCATCACCCGGCACCCAGGACCTGCCTGAAATTGCCCATTGAGCCCACTATCCCGGAAACAGGTCCCACATTTCCCATGAAGGGCAGGACACAGATAGTCCCAGGACATTTTATCCTATGCCAGTCGACGATCCCGCCATCCTAGTGGTACAACATCCCGCTTTGCGGGATCGGTGATGCTAAGTTCCCTATCAGGGGCACTCATCGAGGGCGTTTGTTTTCCACTGGCATGGTTCTGCTGTTCGACAACTGAAAGATTATAGGGGGTGGTACCAAAAGAAAGAAAAGACAGGAGTACAAGCGTCCGCGCCAGAGACGAGGCAGGACTCAGTCGCTTCACCGGTTCCCGCGAAGTGAAGCCTGGAATGTCCGATAAGTCAGGGCGGACACTAACCTGATCCGCTCGCCATCGACCGTTCTTATTTATCACTGTAATAGGCGTTTATGGCCCGGAGCAGGGGACGGAATTCCTTTTCCGCCCCACACAGGCGGCCCAGAATATACTTTTCCATGCTTTCGTTATTGGTCAGCACAGCTTCGGGAGGGAGGTTTTCAGCCTCGATCTCGGCCCGCGCCATGTCGGCGTGCCCACCCGAGCTGCCGGCCGCACCGAAGGCTTCCTGGGCCGTCCGGCCCGCGTGCTTTTGATGGCCGTCGCAGCGGAACACAATCACAAGCTTCCGTCCAACCACACCGGCTACCAATGCCCATCTAGCTTCCTTGACTCTGGTTAGGAAATCGGCCACCTGCACGCAGATATCTGCATTCGCCGCCGGGCCGAGATAGGAGAAGATGACGCCTGCCGCGGATCACCTTTCCCGCTTTGAGTTGCGGGAGCAGATCCTTGGCCATGCTGACGGGGATGGCAAACCCTATCCCGATGCTCCCCCCGCTCTGAGAAAAGATGGCCGAGTTTATCCCAACGACTTCCCCTGCCGTGTTCAGGAGCGGCCCCCCGCTATTCCCGGGGTTGATAGAGGCGTCGATCTGTATAAAATTATCGTAGGCGCCTGACCCTATCTGCCTGTACTTGCCACTCACGATGCCCGCTGTCACCGTGTTTCCGAGACCGAAGGGATTACCAATAGCCATGACCCAGTCGCCCACCTCAAGCCTGTCCTGAATGCTTTCCTTAATGGATTTCACCTGAACGCCATAGCAGTTTGTTAGATACGGTTCCCACAATGCCTTACCGATAAACGGTGAAAATGGTTCAAGTTCAATGACGCTGCAACCCTATTTAAAGGGTTCACTTTCTTCCGGCTCAACAGCCCATTCTCCATGGTTATTCCTGCGGTTTCGCAGTATATCAATCCTTGTGGCTCAAAATGAAATCGGCCAGGGCATTTCTTTCACCTTCTTTAAGGGCCTTTGTCTTTTCAACATACCTTTTCATCATGCCTCCCTTCTCCGGGTTGACGATAGGATCGGCTTCACCTTTTAGATAACTCTGGAGCTGATTCTCTTTTCCTTTGTATGCTTGGGCAATCTCTTTCGGTGAAGGTGTGGCCTTGCCGATGTCAACTTTGTGACAGCTTCCACAACGGAGAGATTCAAAGATGTCTTTCCCCTCCTCTGCTTTAACGCCAAATCCAAACAAAAGAAATCCGACCGTAATAAGCAAACATAAACACCTCATCTCCTTTTACCTCCTTATAATTCATTTCTTTATTATTGCCTGATCTTTGTTAAAGAGTTCTTCTAAAGGTCACAAGGGCTATTATCGTCATCACAATCGTGAATACCAGAAGGAATAGAACATCCTCCTTGATCGCCCCAAGGCTTGCTCCTTTAAAAAGGACCGATTTCAATGCATCAACAGCATAAGCCTCGGGATTGATCCGGGCAAATTGTCTAAGCCAGGGCGGAAAACTGGCAATAGGATAGATGGCGCCGCTGGGGAAAAAAAGGATGACGTTCATAAACCCGCTTAGTACACCGACGACCCTTGGGTGGTCGAACCTTCCAAGGATGATGAACATCAGGCTCAAAAGACTGAGCGTTGTCAGGATGATTACAATAAGCGTAACCGCAACCTGTGTAATTCCTCCGGAAAGGGGGATACCGGTTATCAGCATGCTTGTGGCAAGTATCAAAACAGCTATGCATGTCGTAATGAACAGCCCGCTTATCATGAGACCGCCGACGATATCCCATTTGGAAAGAGGCGTGAGCAGGTAGCTTTCATTCACCCCAAGAAATTTGTCCATTACCAGGTTAAAGGCTCCGGTGGTCAGGGTACCCAGGAAGATGGCCATAATCACGACCCCCGGTACAAGGGACTGGAAATAGTCGACCTTTCTGTAAAGATAGGAATCACGGAGATTGATTTGACCGGCTCTTTCTCTGACAGGCATGTAATAATTATCAATCTCCGAGAGAGAGCCCATGACGGTACTTCTTATAGCCTCGGAAGATATGCCATCCGTATTATCCAGGAAGAGGCCGAGTTCCGGTCTTCCTTTTGAGATGATCTTCTTACTGAAATCCGGGGGGATAACCAAAAGGGCTTTGTATTTCCCATTCTTGACACCATCCATGGCGTCTTTTTCATTGCTTTTGAAATGGAGAGTAAACGTGTTTGGTCCGGCTTCTATGGCTCTCAAATTTTCTATCACACTTCTAGAATAGGAGCCTGTATCCTGGTTTAGGATAACAAGGGGGAGTGAGCGGAGCTTTCCTTGGAAGGAATGGCCCAAAATAAAGAGATAGAGAACAGGCATAATGGCACTAATAGCCAGGACAAGAGGGTTTCTCCTGAACTTTTTAAGGTCCCGATCTATAACGGCAAGTAATCTTCGCATGAGAACCGACCTCTCCTTAACTTTTTTTTATCTTATGCCCCGGCGTGCTCCAGGCCCAGCTAAAAAACTCACTTTTTTAGTCTCCTCCGACCTTATGGCTCGGCCGGTAAAATGGATAAAAACATTCTCAAGGGATTGAGCATGGACAGTCGCTGAAAGGACCTTCGCTCCTGAAGATCGAATCTCATCCAGGAGGGTGGTAAGATTCATTGCTCCGTTGTCTACATAGGCCCTCAGGGTCCTATTTTCGGTATCCACCTTATGCACGAAATTGATTTTTTTGACCAGGTTTACAAGTTTCTCTGAGAGGTTATCCACGGTGATGGAGACGATGTCATTACCCGGGATTCGGGACTTGAGATCCTCCGGGGTTCCTGAGGCGATAATTTTACCTGAATCAATAATAGCCAGTCTGGTGCACAGGGCTTCCGCCTCATCCATATAGTGGGTCGTGAGAAAGATGGTCATCGAGCTCTTTTTCATGAGATCTCTTAAAAAATCCCAAACGACTCTTCGAGACTGGGGATCGAGTCCGATGGATGGCTCGTCGAGAAAAAGGATTTCAGGCCTGTGTACGAGACCCCTTATGATTTCAAGCCGTCTTCTCATCCCTCCCGAATAGGTCGCCACGAGATCGTTCGCTCTGGCTGTTAAGCCAATTCTGTCAAAAAGATTTTGGATTTTTCTTTTCCTTTCTTTTGGAGGGATGCCGTAAAACCGGCCATAAATATCCATATTTTCGTACCCCGTAAGATCCAGATCGCTGGTCATGGCCTGGGGAACGACACCGATTTTCCGCTTTACTCTGTCAGGATATTTTGCCACATCGATGCCTCCCACTTTAGACTCTCCACTTGTGGGTTTGAGAAGGGTCGTAAGGATCCTTATCAGGGTGGTTTTTCCCGCCCCGTTTGGACCCAGGAATCCGAAGATTTCACCACGTGCCACTTCGAAGCTTACATGATCCACTGCCATGGTTGATCCAAACATCTTGGTTATGTCATGAACTTCAACAGCGTTTTCCCATGAATCCATTCGTCACCCTTTTGGAACCTCCACTTCTACAGTCATTCCCGGTTTCAGAAATCCGCCCGTATTCTCCAACGCAATTTTAACCCTGAAGGTCTTGATGTCCTGCCTTCCCCGGGCGACGTCCTTTTGCGTGGCAAACTCGGCATAGGCCCCTATCTCTGAGACTTTTCCTTTGAAGAGCCTTTTAGTATCCCCTCCCGCTCTGACTATAGCCTGTTAGTTAATCCTTATACTTCCAACCGTTGTTTCCTCGATATCCGCTCTTACGTAAAGGCGATCCAGATCCATAAGGGTTAGAATGGTCGTTCCAGGGTTTACCGTTTCACCCTGTTCAAAGGCCTGAAATACCACGGTGCCGGTTAGAGGGCTCTTTATAATTGTTTCGGCAAGCTTGGCCTGTGCATAGGCCAGGTTGGCTTCCGATTGTTTTACGGCTGATCTGTAAGAGGTAAGCTGGCTCTCGGACGCATGCAGTTGTGCTATAGCAGCATCCTTTTTTGACGTTAACGCTGTAAGCCTTGCCGTTCCAGAATTATAATTTGCAACGGCTGTATCATAGTTTGTCATTGCAGTATCAAGGGAGGACCTGGGAATGATTCGTTGCTCAAAAAGTTTTTTAGACCTGTCAAACTCTCTCCCGGCCTCATTCATCTGGGCCCTCGCCCTCTCAATATCTGCTTTGGCGCTCTCAATATCGGATTCAGTGCTTTTTACGTTTGCCTTGGAAGCAGCAATTGCGGATACTGAGACCCCAATATCGGATTTTGCCTTTTCAATCGATGCCAGGGCCTGGTCAACCGAGGCCTTTAATTCATTACTTTCAAGCTCAACGAGTGTTACCCCTTCCTTGACGGAATCGCCTTCTCTACAAAATAACCTAACGATTCGACCTTGGACCGTGGAGGAGACGTTGGCCTCGATCCCCTCAACGATTCCTGTGGTCCTTATGGATCCATGATTTTCAACCCTTCTCATAAAAACGAAGATAATCCCAAGGATGATTATGACCAATCCAGCTACAGGAAGGACGAATTTCTTTTTCATAGATTAACTCCTCATTGTCAAACAAAGGGCCTTTTCCGATTCCTCTCAACTGTTCTACCAAGGCTATGAACCACTTTTGGCAATCACTCCCTTCATGCCGCCCGAAATAAGAGTCGCGATGTTGGCCAGTATCCGCGGTACCGCAAGGCCTCCCGGACTGGCCAGGTACTTCGGCGACCATTCGGGATCGAATTTTTCCTTGTACTGCCGCAATCCTTGAAAATTGTAAAAGTGCTCTCCATGCCGGAAGATATACGCCCCAACTCGGTTCCAGAGAGGGGCAAGGCCTTTGTCCCCAAGCCCCGACAGTGGCGCCATGCCCAGATTGAACCAACGGTATCCCTCCCTTTTTCCCCACAGCATAAGTTGAATGAAAAGGTATTCCATTGCGCCGTGAGGGGCATCGGGCAGGTAGCGCATGAGATCAATGGACAATTCTTCCTTTCCTCCACCCGGCCACAAATTGGCAAAAGCGACGATCTTCCCCTCCTTTCGGATGGTAGCGGCCGGAAGTTTTTTCAAGTATTCTTCATTAAAAAAACCGAGAGAAAATCCCTTCTCGCTGGTATTTTTCTCTCTTAACCAGGCATCAGAAATGCTCTTGAACTCCGGCAGTAAGGAAAGCACCTCCTCCCGGGAATCAACCTGAAAGAGATAGCCATCTTTTTCCAGCTTCCGGGAAGTATGCCGCAGCCCCTTGCGGACACCTCCCTCCAGGGCGAAGCCTTCCAGGTTCACCCGGGCCTCTTCTCCCAGTTTGAGAAGACTGAGCCCGAGGTCAAGGTAGAGAGGAAGCTCTTCGGAGCCCACTTCATAGAATACGGTCCATCCATCATAACGATCCGCCATCTCACGAAACTGCCACGCGAGTTCGGGCCACTCATCTTTAGGACCGACTGGATCCCCCATGCAGACCCAGCTCCGCTTTTCGATACCATACATGATAAAAGCGTTCCCATGCCGGCTGAATAGGAAAGACTTGTCGCCAAGAAGGGCAAGGTTAGCATAGGTCCTTATAGAATTTTGGACAATGACATTTGTCCTTTCCATTTCCTCCCTACTTTTTCTGGAAGGCTCGGGTGGAGCCGGACCGAGTATCCTGGCCAGGGCAAAAAAGAACATTAAAGCCGCGACCCCTACCGTGGCCCGGAGAAATCGCGGCGCATTCCCGGCAAAAGTAAAATGCCACCAGAGATCACTATTAAACTCCACATGTTTGTAAGAAAAAAAACCCAGCCATAGGGAACACATGAACACCGCAGCGATTCCCGCTATCCAGCCTGGGTTGAAGGTCACTCTGAATAGAGAGGCGGACCTGTAGAAATACTGGCGACTGGGAAGGAGAGCGCCTAGCATGACGGCAAGGATGATCGCCTCTTCATAATCCAGTCCTTTGAGGAGAGAGAAGAGAATTCCTCCGGCAAGAAGAATGGCCGTGAAAACATAGGCCGCATCAATCCTGCGCTGAAGGCCCCTCGCCAGAATGAGAAGCGTACCGCCTACGAGGCTTCCCAAAAAATGGGAAAACTCCATGACAGGCAAAGGCATCATTGTCTTCAGCCATGCCAGGCGACCAGTTAATGCCGGTGTTGATCCCGAAAAGAGCAGGATAGCCCCTCCCACAAAGGTAGCAAAGGCCAGAACCTGTGGCGTGGATGAGGATATCAACCGACCAAAGCCATGTGCGACCCTCTCAAAGGCTTTCCTGTAGCGGAAGAGTTCCTGGATTCCCAAAAGACCGGAGGCCGCAATCAGGGGTAGAAGATAATAGATACCCCGGTAGGCCAGAAGCGATCCGAGAATTTTCGAGGGGGGGAAGGTGTGTGACAGGAGCAGAAGGACGGCGCTCTCGAAAACACCGAGACCACCAGGGACCTGGCTGAGCAAGCCCATAAGCTGTGCCGTCATGAAGATACCGACAAACGCCGGAAAGGAAATCCTTGGTGTTGAAGGCATCAAGACATAAAGAACGCTGCCTGCAATAAGCCAGTCCAGTGAGGCGACGGTAATCTGCGCCAAAAGAAGACCGGGTGGGGGAAGTGGGAAGGTCCAGCCCCTGATCTTAATGGGTCTCCTGACAATAAGGCTCCACAAGACAAACCCTGCTGCAACAGCCAGGAATATTCTCCCGATTATATGAAAGGATGCAAAAGGCAAATGAAGCACCCCAGGAAATGCCAAGGGTTCTAAGAGAAAAACTACCCCTCCAAGGGCAAGAAATCCAAGCCAGAGAGTCAATGTGCAAAAGCCAATAACCTGTGTGATTTCAAAAGTTGTGAGGCCCCAGGCGGTGTAAAGACGGTAACGGACGGAAGCCCCGGCAATCATCGAAAATCCGATATTGTTGCTGAATGCATAGCCGATAAACGACGCCAGGGCCGTTTTCGTGTAGGACAGAGGATGATGGATATAGCGCAAGGCAAGAAAGTCATAACCCGTCATGATAAGATAGCTGAGAATACCCAAAAAGAGTGCAGAAAAGAGAGTTACACTCGATAGTTCATGAAAGTGCTTGAGGATATCGTGAAGATGATAGGTCTTGAGTTGATGGTGGAGGACCCAGAGAGCTGCCGTGAAAAGCAGCAGTCCAAGGAAAGGGCCAAAGATATGCTTCAAATTACTCTTCATCAGATGCCTATCTTCCACATTTTGTCCATCTCAATATCTGATCCTTCTGTAGAAACCATGTTTTAGAATCTCCGCCGATATGACATAGACCGCAACGATCAGTATCATGATCAAAATGAAAGACACCGGAAGTAGTTTAAACCCGAGCAGATCGGCCAAAGGTGAGACAGGAAAGATCAGGGTAAGCCCCACAATCAGGATGGTGGCCATCGCAAGGTACCTTCCGGGTCTGCTTTTTAAAATGTTTCCCCGGCTCCGGATCACAAATGCGATCAAAGTTACTGAAATCACCGACTCTATGAACCAACCGGTTCTGAATTGCTCTGGAGAGGCATGAAGGATGAGCAATAGAACCCCAAACGTCAGGAAATCGAACACAGAACTCAGGCAACCGAAGGTAAACATAAAATGCGTTATAAACCTGATATTCCATCGACGTGGTGTCTCTATCATTTCAGTGTCCACACTGTCCGTGGCAATGGCCATCTCCGGAAAGTCCGTCATCAGATTGGTGAGCAGGATCTGCTTTGGCAGCAATGGAAGAAAGGGCAGGAAGAGGGATGCTCCCGCCATGCTGAACATGTTTCCGAAATTGGCGCTTGTGGCCATGAAGACATACTTCAGGGTATTGGCAAAGGTGATCCTGCCTTCACGGATGCCCTTTTCAAGGCCTGTTAGATCTTTTTCAAGGAGCACAATGTCAGCAGCGTCTTTGGCCTCGGTATCTGAGAGCCCTTGGGAGGTAGATTGAAGTTGCTGAAGAAGTTCGGGCGCCTTTATGCACCAGAATGCTTCAGGAATACTGTTCATGTCAGAATCCTTCCTTAGTGGAACTGTGAAAATGGATGTCCTTCTTCAAATCATATGAGCTATGCCGGGAGATTTTTTGAGAGGGACCTCATATCCTTTACGAAACGGCCTATCCCACAGGGAAATCCCACAAGACAGTAGCGTTGGCTGATTTTGAGGGTTAAAACGTGATTACCTCATAACCCGTTTGAAGGTAGTCAGTCATACTCGGATGACCGTTTGTGTCGTCCAGGATCGTTCAGACTCTGACCGGATCATTGGAGATCTTGGATTTTTTAAATCTCTTCATACTGCTGAAAGCTTATGGCCTTGGCCAGACTGCCCGAAGGTTTACCTCCGCCCTTTGGTTTGAGGCCGTTTAAGTAGAAAATGGATACCCCAGATTACTAGGCCGATAACGGCTATTACTACCAAGACGATTTTTTCATAACGTTTGATGTTTCCAATCATTATTTCCAGGGCCTCTCCAAAAAGATAGCCCCCAGCCCCCACGGTCACTGCCCATACCAGTGCCCCCGCGGCATTGAGGAGAATAAATTGTGCCGGGGGCACGGAACCCATACCAATGACAAATGGGGACACGGTCCGCAAACCGTATAGAAATCGAAATACAAGGATGAAGGGGGTCCTGAATCGGTCAATCAGTTTCTGAGCCTTTTCAACCCTAACTTTCCATGACGGCCGCCTGGCCAGAACAGCCTGACTATGCCAGCGGCCAAGAAAAAAGAAGAACTGATCCCCCAAAAGGCTACCGATGAAGGCGGCCAGCATGACCCAGGGCAGATGCAGATATCCTCTGTGGGCCGCAAATCCCCCAAGGACGAGGATAGTCTCCCCTTCAAGAAGAGTCCCAACCAGTACGGCCAGATAGCCATAGGTATCAATGAAGGACTCAAGGCTCATGTTGGGTGCTCCCTTTTTGCAATAGATCCACAATGCCCGCTGCGCGTTGGTCAGTGGTGGTGTAGAACAATTTCAAGGCTGGATAGGTCAAAGCAAGTGGGGTGATAGCCAGAATGCCTCTGAAGATATATTTCTTTGTATGATTCATGAATTTTATCATTGAGTATTATTCACTTAGCTTCAACCGATGACGATTACACTATTCTGAGTCCCGAAGCAGTTGTAGCAGGTCTGTTCGTTTTTGGGATCCGTCCACCAATGTCCGT